>JACPGA010000219.1 GCA_016182705.1 Deltaproteobacteria bacterium | reverse complement strand
CCTGGGGGAGGGCGACGTAAAAGAACCTCGAGAGGCCGTATATGTCGCTGAAGCTGTCTCCGCCGGCTATCGAGGCCGCCATGTCAGCCTCGTCTATCTCACGCAGGTACGGGTTGGAGCCGATGATCCATCTTCTGACTGACTTGAATGGCAGGAACCTTGCCATTGCTGCAAGCATTATGAGAAGAGCGACATTGTTGGCGAGGAAGAGCTTTTTCGAGAACCTGAGGTTTATGAGCTCTATGAGTTCGTCCTTGCCCGCGATTTTCAGTGTGTGGGTCTCGGGCATCTTCCCGTAATCTAGAAGCTTGATGTCGGAGCCGGGATGGGAATGCCGTATGCATTTGATTGCCCCGGCCGCGAGCGCGCCAACGCCCATGTTCCTTGTGTTGAACGATACACCAAGGAGGAGCACCTTCGGCTGTTTTGCGGGCCGTTCCATCAGGTTGTTTTCGATTGTTTTGATATTTTTTTGAAGGTGTACCGGCCCCGTCAGGGGCCGGTACCTTGCGGCTTGATTACTGGAGAGGATTTTGTAGTGCCTGCGTTACCTGGCGAATTCGTACGCGCCCTTATCCCAGGCGCCGTCCCGGCCGCGCAGCTTGCCGGTAATATCCATGTTGAAAGGCGAGCCCAGGGAGGCCCCGGTACGGGTAGCGGCCCTCAGCCGGAAATCACCGGCCGAGTTCATGAACGGGTCTGTGGCGCCGACTTCTTTGGAAGGCTCGGCGATTTTTGCCTCATTCGAGTTCTTGAACCAGTTATTGTTGTGCGCTACCCCGCCGCCGAAGCTCGTGGCCGGGCTGTTGAACCAGAGATTGTTGTAGGCGGCTACATTGCTTATGGACTTGTAGATGGGGAATATTTTGCCTGCCCCTCCGCTTCTGAGGCCGACGAACGTGTTGTTGTGTATCTTTATGTTGCTCGCGTAATAGGTCGGGTCGGAAGACCAGCTGCCTACCGCGCCGTTGTTCGCCGTCGGGCCGAAGTCGGTCGTCCACTGGAAGATGTTGCCGTAGATATTCCAGTTTCTCGCGCGCCCCAGGATGATGCCGCCGGTGCTCCTGTAGTCCCGTATCAGGTTGTACCTGAGGGTCACGTCGTGGGTGTCCCTGGCCGACCATATCTCGGAGTGCTGCGAGGCCGAGCCGTTAGTGCCGCTTCTTTCCAGCAGCGAATACTCGACAAGTATCTTGTTCGCGTTGCCCATCGTGTAGAAGACGACCCTGCTCGGATGGTGTATCCACATGTACTGGAACTTCCAGTTCATGCCGCCTTTTATCCCGTAGACAGCGTCCTGGCCTTTGCATGAGGGGCAGGGAGTGAACGCGAGCTCCACATATTGGAGGCTGCCGTGTACTGCACCTTTATGCCGTGCCCGGTGGTCCATTTGCCCGGTCCGCCGCCGCTCGCGCCGTCTATCTCGTAGTACCCGGTGGTGAACTTCAAAGGGCCGAATACCGCCTTGCCGTCGCCGAACGCGTTTTGCCAGCCGGCAGGGGTGCCGTGGTTACCGGCTGTGGCCTTCTTGACGTATATCCATGCCCCGTTCTGCGGGTCGTCGAAGGTGTAGCCAGGGTAAGAGCCGTCCGCTATGTAGTACGTGTTGCCCCTTACGAGAGTGGCAGGCAGCTGGGGCATGGCATTGATCCAGTCATTGCCGCTCATATTACCTTTGGCGCCTGCTCTTATATGATAAGTGGCTGCCGCCGAGAGTCCAGGCGCGCCGTAAAGTATCACGAGCGCCAACAGAATACTGAATTTTTTCATTACAACCTCCTGAAACGAACTGGTCTACGCTGTTTGCGTGTTTCCAGTCAGGATACAGAAGGTCTTTGTACCTAAATGTGACCCAAATTACATAGTTATAAATTTATTGTAAGAACATTTCTCAGATTGATTAAGGAACTATCCTGAATTTTTAAAACTTTTACAAAAAATGCGTCACGCGACACTGGCTTTCCAGTTCAGGTTGACTGTTTCCATCCGCTCATTTGAAAAAAAGAGCTTGTGCCATATCTCGAAATTGATGAGCGGGAAAAGGAGCCTGTTGTTGTCTTCAGTCCCTTTCATGTGGGCGTCTACCAGTGAGCGCACCGCCTTCCTGTCAAAAAGGCCGTGGCTCAGGGCCCCTGCCGAGCACAGCGTCTCCATCGTGAAATCCTTCAGCTCCGTCCTCAGCCAGTTTGAAATGGGTGTAGGGAATCCTTCTTTTTTCCTGTAGATTATCTCTGTCGGCAGGAGCTTTTCCATCGACTTCTTGAGTATGTACTTCGTGACCAGCTTCCTGACTTTCATGGCAGAGGGTATCTGGAAGGCGAGCTCGACAAAGGTGTAATCAAGGAACGGGACCCTGGCTTCTATCGAAGTCGCCATGCCCATTTTATCCTTCTTCATCAGCAGGTCGTCCGGAAGCCATACGTTCAGGTCAAGGTACAGTATCTTATCGAGGTTCTCGAAAGACTCGACCCTGCCGAGATACTTTTCAAAGACGTCCGAGAAAGTGTCTACCTTCTCCCAGTGCGCCTTGAATATCGAATGTTTCATTTCCTCTGTATAGACAGTGTGCCAGGACATGTACCTGTCGTTGAAGCCGCCTATGGACATCGAGCGGTGGCCCTTTTTAAGAAGCGCCATCCTGGGGAGCATGGAGATGAGCTTCTTTAATACCGTGTCCCTCAAGACGGCTGGCATGAGCTGGTAGTAACTGGAAAGGGTCTCGCCCCAGTGCCTGTTGTAGCCTGCGAAAAGCTCGTCAGAACCCTCTCCCGTAAGGAGCACGGTCACTCCGTTGTCTTTCGCCAGCTTTGAGACGAAGTACAGGGGGATGGAAGCCGGCTCGCCGATGGGCTCGTCCTGGTGCCAGACGGCTTTCGGGAGGAATTCGAGGAATTTCGAAGCCGTTACTACAACTTCCTTGTACTGGCTCTGAAAATGCCTGGCGACCTGCCTTGAGTATTTGAACTCGGATATCCTGTCTTCCCCTGATTCGCTGTAACCTACTGTAAAGGCAGGCACGGGCCTGCCGGAAAGTTCTGTCATCAGCCCAAGTATCGCGCTCGAATCGAGGCCGCCGCTCAAGAGCGCGCCAACCGGCACGTCGCTCTGCATCCTTTTCCTGACCGACTCGTTAAGGGCCGAGTACAGGTGGCCCGCAGCGTCCTGTTCACTGGCCTTGAGCATGCATTTCACCAGCGACGGGTCTTTCCTGAGCTCCCAGTACCTTTCGGTCTCGACCTTGCCGCCGCGCACCGTCATCATGTGCCCGGGCTGGAGCTTCATTATTCCGGCGAACATGGTGCGCGGGCCAGGGACGTAGTGGAGC
>JACPGA010000015.1 GCA_016182705.1 Deltaproteobacteria bacterium | reverse complement strand
CCGAAGCCGGGGACGTTCATAAGATCGTCAAGGCTCCTGAACGGGCCATGCTCATCCCTGTAACTGACGAGCCTTTCAGCCTCGCTCTCGCCCAATCCTACCGTTTTGATGATATCGTTTGTGTTTGAGCTGTTGATATGACATGATTTGCCGTACATCTACTTTCCCTCCTTTCCTGCGTAAGGGGAATGCGGAGACACAGGCGAACCTTGCCGCCAATTACCCTATTTTAATTTTAAGACCATAAAAATAGTTGTCAAGTTGCTGTTTTTATTATATTTTTCAGTCCTCAGCGAAAATCCCGGCATGGGCTTCAGCTCTCCTAGTCATGTGTGAGCGACCTCTCCGGCGCGTTTTGGTATAAAATCTGATTAATCTCCGCTTTTCCGTCATTGCGAGGAGAGGAGCGACTGCAATTTTTGAAGGATAGCAAGATCGCTTCGCTTCGCCCGCAAAGACAAACATGAACTGGACAGACAACTAAAAGGGGGGCTTACAATGGCAAAGCTCTTTTTCATACTTACCGCATTTTTCCTTACCATCCAGGGCTGCTCTACCGTGCCCTACACAGAGCGCCAGCAGATAATGATGGTCTCAGAAGGCCAGGAATCTCAAATAGGAGCCACGCTTTTTAATGAGGTCAAGCAGGAATCAAAACTGAGCGGGGACGCGCGCATCAATTCGATGGTCTCCGAGGTCGGCAGGAGAATCGCGGCGGCCGCGGACAAGCCCGATTACAAATGGGAATTCGTTGTAATCGAGGACAAGAGCGTGAACGCCTTTGCCCTGCCCGGCGGCAAGGTTGCTTTCAACACTGGCATAATACCCATCTGCCAGGATGAGGCCGGAATCGCGGCTGTCATGGGACACGAGGTGGCGCACGCCCTTGCCAGACACGGCTCGGAGAGAATGTCCCAGCAGCAGGCGCTTTCAATAGGCGGAGTGGCTCTCATGGCCGCCGTCTCAGGCAGGAGCCCTGCCGTGAGGGAAGGCGTGATGCAGGCCTACGGGCTCGGTTCGCAGGTCGGCGTTCTCCTGCCGTACAGCAGGAAACACGAGCTGGAGGCCGACAGAATAGGGATGATACTCATGGCAAAGGCAGGCTATGATCCCAGGCAGGCTGTATCGTTCTGGGAAAGGATGCTCGCGAGAAAAGAGGGCTCAGCCCCTCCCCAGTTCCTTTCGACTCACCCGAGCGACCAGAAGCGGATCGAAGAGCTCAAGAGCTTTTTGCCGGAGGCCCTGAAGTATTACAAAGGCAGATAAAGACTCTCCAAAGCACGGCGGCGATTTAATCGGGGCGCATGTTGATTTTTGTCATTTTATTGCGGCCCGTTCCGGGGAAGAATATGACAAGCGCCCGAAGAGACAGGGCGCTTTTACGGGCTTGAAAAAACTCAGGAGGAACAAGATAGATGGGTAAGATACTCGACGTGAGAGAGATGGTGCCAAAGGACAGGCACTCGACAATATTCGACACATTCAGAAACCTTGAGCCGGGCGGGTCGTTCGTGCTCGTGAACGACCACGAGCCAAAGCCTCTCCTGTACCAGTTTCAGGCCGAGCATGACGGCGAGTTTGAATGGTGGCCGCTGGAGCAGGGGCCCCAGGCGTGGCGCGTGCGCATCGTGAAAAGGGAGACGGCCGGGACTGACAGGACCATAACCGACTACCTCCAGACAGACCACAGGAGGCTGGACGGCATAATGGAGAGCTTCCAGGGCGCACTTCGCGCCGAACGCTGGGAAGAAGCCTCAAGCGACTTCCGTGAGTTCGTCCTCGGTTTGAGGAGACACATACGCATAGAAGAAGAAATACTCTTCCCGGTATTCGAGGAGAAGACAGGCATGATAGACGCCGGCCCGACCTTCGTAATGAAGATGGAGCACAAGGAGATAAACGAACTCCTCGACAGGATTCTCTCCTCGACGGACGGACATGACGCCGGAGCGGCCTCTGAGGCGGCAGGCGCGCTCATAAACATTCTCATGGACCACAACATGAAAGAAGAGCACATCCTCTACCCTGAATCAGACGCCTTCATCACGGAAGCGGAACGGGCGCAGATAATAAAAAAGGCGCAGGCCGCTTAAACCAGCCTTCTCATTTTGCCCCGGAGCGTCTGCTCCGGGGCATTTTTTTATTCAGACACCCGTCTCCTGCCCAGCCTCCTTCGTTTCCCTGATGAGCCAAACCTGCCCCTTTTTGAGATATAATCATATAAACGCATACCGGGCTTTTTCCCGCAACCTGCAACAAGGAAAAGGAGGAACAGCCATGTCAATACCCAGAAGGCTTGAAGTGCTCCTGAAGGAGCGCCATGTGGATTTCAAGGCCCTTATCCACCCTGAGGCGTATACCGCCCAGGAAGTCGCCGCCTCGATGCACGTGAAAGGCCAGGAGCTTGCCAAAGCGGTCATGGTCAAGACTGACGGCAGTTTCGTAATGACAGTGCTCCCGGCGAGCGGGAGGATAGACTTCCAGAAGCTCAAGGAGTTTCTCGGCAAAAAGGACGTGAGGCACAATATCGACACCGTAGTAGACTCCGCCCTGACCCAGGACGAGGAAATATTTTTCAACGCCGGAAGCCACTATGAGGCCGTCGAGATGCGCTACAGGGACTACGAGGAGCTTGTAAAGCCGAAGATAGCCGACTTCAGCAGGCATTGATCAGCCACCTGGCGTTGTCTTTATCCAGCACCTCAGCACCTCGGCCACGCTCCATGCCTGTGCAATGCAGCCGCCGGGGTTGAACGGGTTTTCCGCGTCAAAGACCTCGCTTATGCTGCCTACGCAGCCTTCGTTCATGTGCGTCCTGAAACCTTCAAGGAACCCTCTGGCGGTCGAGTAATCATCAGGGTGGAGCTTGAGCCACGAGTCTATGAACGGCCCGATGAGCCATGCCCAAACCGTACCCTGATGATAGGCAGCATCCCGGGAGCGCAGGTCCCCGGCGTACCTCATCTTGTAATCCTTATGCTCCTGGCTCAGGGTACGCAGTCCCAGTGGCGTCAGGAGCTTTTCCCTTACGCCTTCCACCACCCGTGACCACCTCAAAGGGTCGAGGACCGCGTTGGGAAGGGATATGGAAAAAAGCTGGTTTGGCCGGAAGGCAGCGTCATTGCCGTGCTCGCCGTCGATCACATCAAAAAGATACCCTCCCTCTTCGTTCCAGAATTTTTCGTTGAACGACAACCTGGCCCTTTCGGCAAGTTCGACGTACTTTTGAGCCTCCTTTTTGCCGACAGCGGTGCTCACCCACCTGTGCATGAGCATCAACGCGTTATACCACAGGGCGTTAATCTCGACTGCCTTGCCTCTTCTGGGCGTTACGACCCACTCTCCGACTTTCGCGTCCATCCAGGTAAGCTGGTATCCGACAGCGCCCTGCTTCAAGAGGCAATCGGATGTGTCCATGCCAATGCCGAACTTCGTGCCTGTCTCATGGTGGCTTATTATGTCCACAAGGCCCGGCAAAACCACCTTGAGCGTCATGTAATCGCTCGTGACCTCGAGATACCTGTCAAGGGCGTGAAAGAGCCACAGCGTCGCGTCGGCTGTATGGTAAAGCCCCTGCCTGCCACCTTCAGGGAACAGGTTCGGTATCAGGCCGTCTTTTATGTAATGCGCGAAGGTGCGAAGTATATAACCTGCTTCGGCCCTCCTGCCGGTTGCGAGCGTGAGCCCCTCAAGGCTTATCATCGTATCCCTGCCCCAATCTGTAAACCTCTTCTGTCCTTCCGACAGGGGAGATTATGAACTGGTCGGCGGCAAGCACCAGCTCCGCGCCACGCCCTTCGTGAGCGTCTATCGGGGCGACGGAGATGAGGCGTTCCTTTCTTTCCTTTTCAGCGGCGAACGCCTCGTCAGGGTTCAGTGCAAGCAGCACTTCCCAGTCTTCAGTGGACGCGACAAGAGTTGCGTCCCTGCCCTTTTCAATATCCACCCTGAAGTACCCGGGACTCCACAAGTCTCCCAGGCACTCGTACCCCCTGCACTCTTCCTGGCCGTAGACTATCTCTGGTATGACCCGCTCTTCTATGGTGAAAGCAGAGCGCGCCCCGTGCATGAACGTCCTCAGGGACGGCATATCCTTCATCTGCCTGAACTCGTACCTGCCCTCAAAAGAGTTTATGGAAAAAGGCTTGCCAAGGGGCGTGCCGACAGGCTCGTCGTGCCTTCTGAAGTTCATGGAAGGCAGGAGCTTGAGCCTCAGGGCCCCCTCGCCTTCGATTATCCTGTATCTTACCTGTACCGTGTTCTGCCTGTACGGAAGCACGATTTCCTTTTCCAGGGTAAAGCCGCCGATACTGTACTTCCAGACCGGAAGGCCGTCCTGGAGCCTGAACTCGAAAGGTGCCTGACCGATGAGAAATGCGGCGGAGCCTCAAGACGCTCCGAGTCAAAAAGGCGGATGAGAGTGCCGTTTGGAAGCCTGACCTGTTCAGGAAGCTGGCTGAGCATCACTATGCGCCCGAGGGGCACCGGCATGGCCGCTATGAGAAGGCCGTGATACCTTCTTGTCATGACCCCTGAAAGCGTGCCGGTGGCGTAGCCACCGATGCCATTGGTCACAAGCCATTCCCTCCCGGTAAACGGCTCCTCTTCACCGGGCTTTACCTCATGCCAGCTTATGATCCTTTGCGCCATTCGCCCTCCATATTCATTCAACGGTTACGACTTTTCAACAGGGGCCAGCAGAATAGCCGAGTGGCCGGGGATTGCCCATTCCGCGTCATTGAAAGGCGGCGTGCCGCCCCCGCCGTACCTCGGGTGCTCGCTCGAGAAAATCATCTTCCAGGAGACGGCGCGCCCGGGCGCGAGGAGCGGCTCAGGACAGGGCAGCAACTTCAGGTCAGGCCCGAGGTTCACCAGAAGCAATCTGTCTTCATTGTCGCCGAAAAAACGGAGCACAAAGGCTTCGGAAGCCACGACAGCCCCGTCAACTTCGCCTGTCTGAAGGCTTATTACCGGGTCTTCGCGCCTTAACCTTAAAAGGTCCTTGTGCAGGCCATATATTCCCCTGTTCAAAAGCCTTTCAGCGGTATCCAGCTTGCATTTTTCGAATGTTGCCGGGTCTCCGGGGTCAGGCAGTACTGAGTCGTCTTCGAGGCCAGCGATGCTTTTGAACTGCCTCAAGAACTCTTTCCTGCCGGAGCGCACCTGTTTCATAATCTCATCTTCAAGGTCGCAGAAATAAAGAAACGGGCTCGATGAAGCAAACTCCTGCCCCTGAAAAATGAGCGGCGTGGAAGGCGCGAGAAGAAAAAGAGTTGTCAACGCCCTCAGCCTTCCCGGGCTTGCGAGCTGGAGCGCCCTCAGCCCGGTGGCCGAATTCGCCACCTGGTCATGGTTCTGGAGGTAGTTTACGAACCTCAGCGGCTCTACCCGGAGGCTCGGCGTACCCCTTGTTTTTCCCTGCCAGATAGAGCGCTGTCCCTGGTAAAGATAGCCCCATTTAATCGAAGAGACAAACTCCTGCGGCTTTCCGCGATAATCGAGGTAATAGGCTTCGGCCCGCCCGGTCATGGCTACATGCGCGCTATGGTGAAAATCATCGTTCCAGAGGGCATCAATGCCAAAGCCGCCCTCTTCAGGAGGCGCGATGAGCCTTGTATCCTGCGGCTCGTTTTCCGCTATGACAACAGTCAGCCGCCCGGCAGCGGCCTTTTTCACGGCCTCAGTCAATTCCGCGAGTATGTGCCTACGCGATTCGTCGAATATCATTTGGGTGGCATCCAGCCTGAGCCCGTCCATGTGGAATTCCCTTATCCAGTACCTGGCGTTCTCAATGAAAAAGTCCCTTACCGGGGCAGAGCCCTCGCCGTCGAAGTTTACTGCCTTGCCCCATTCGTTCACATACCTGTCGGTGAAATAATCTTTTGAAAAACTCGAAAGAACGCAACCCTCAGGTCCGGTATGATTATAGACCACGTCAAGAATGACGCCGAGCCCAATGGAATGGGCCCGGTCCACGAAAGCACGCAGGCCGTCCGGCCTGCCATAGAGCCTCGTGGGAGCGTACAGGTTGACGCCGTCGTATCCCCAGCCGAACCTGCCGGGGAAGTCCGCCACCGGCATAAGCTCAACAAGCGTCACTCCAAGGTCTTTTAATTCCCGAAGCTCGCGGGCCGCCACTTCCCAGGTGCCCTCCCTTGTAAAGGTGCCTGTGTGCATTTCATAGATGACCTGGCCTTTCATGGAAACACCCGTCCAGCTGGAATCAGTCCAGGGGAACAGGCCGGGGTCTATTACTTCCGAAGGCCCATCCGGGCCCTCAGGCTGGAAACGCGAAGCAGGGTCAGAGTATGACTTGCCGCTGTCGAGCCTGTAGCGGTAAAGGTCCCCTGCCCTGATGCCAGCCGCGAAACCTGAAAAATAGCCCCTTCCCTCCGGCGCAAGGCTGTAAATTCCTTTGCCCTCGACCGCGGCTTCCACTCTCGATGCCCCTGGAGCCCATACGCGGAAAAATACTCCCCCGGGAAGGACCTGAGCGCCGATGGACAGCCCGTCATCGTACTTGTAAGACCCCGCGGGAATGCCTGTCATCGAGCCCCCTGAAAATCAAAAAAAAGCCTGCATAAAGTTTAGCAGACAAACAGGCGTTTACTTTGATTTCACAAGGAGAATCCTTTGACAAGCCGCGGCTTTTGCTATAATTTGTTTTTTAGTGCTGCCTCTAAAAATCAGATATTTTTTTCTGAAGTCAAGGAAGGGTGGAAATAAAAAGCGCAGCATATATGACAATATGTGAGCATTTTTATTTACGACCTGAGGCTTAAGGTCAGGAAAAAGAGCAATTTTTAGAGGTAGCAGTAATGGAAGAACATGGACTTACAATTGGCGAGGCCCTTATGTGGGCCTTTGAGGAGCTTTCAAAAGCTCTCATCCCGTTTGCCCGGGACGAATCGGAATTCCTGCTCATGCATGTCCTTGACTGCAGAAGGCACGAGCTTTTCCTCAACGCCAGACGCCTTCTTACGCCACAAGAGGCTCTGCTGCTCAAGGAAGCGGCCGCGAGAAGGCTTGAGCGCGAGCCGCTCCAGTATATTTTCGGGGAGGCCGAGTTCAGGGGACGCGCGTTCAAGGTAACAAGGGACGTGCTGATACCGAGGCCTGAAACAGAGCTTCTGGTGGGAGAGGCAATAAAAGAGGCGCCTTCGTTTGGCGACGGGACCCTCACGGTCATCGACCTTTGCACCGGAAGCGGCTGCATAGCGATATCGGCCGCTTTAGAGATGAATTGCGAAGTCTTTGCCACGGATATTTCAGAAAAAGCGCTGGAAATAGCGAAAGAGAACGCGCAAAGGCTCGGGGCAAGCCACAAGGTCACATTCCACAAAGGCGACCTGTTCGGGGCAATCCCGGAAAAGATAAAGGGCCGGGCGCATATGGTCCTCACGAACCCGCCATATATAACGGAAAAGGATATGGACGGACTCGCGCCCGAGGTAAAGGACTTCGAGCCGAGACAGGCCCTTTACGGCGGAAGCGATGGACTGGATATTATAAGGCGGATCATATCAGGAGCTACGGCATATCTTGCCCCTGGAGGGCTGCTTCTGATGGAGATAGGCTATGACCAGTCTGAAGCCGTAACAAAGCTGGCAGAAGCTTACGTCGGGTACAGCCATATTGAAATAGTGAAAGATTACGCGGGGATTGGCCGCATACTTAAAGCCCGGTCAAAACAACAGGCGCGGTTCCAGGGTTCCTGAAAAATATAAGTACCCCTCAGCCATCTCACCTGACGAACTTCTGATTGATTCCCAACGGTATGTCATTCTGAGCGTACGCAGCATCTCGATGTAAATAAATCAGCAAGTTACGAGATTCTTATCTCGCCCATCCCTGGGGCTCGACCCTTCGGGCTTTTTCGCCTGTGGCGAAAAATTAAAATTCTCCGCCATGAATGACGGAGAATTTTGATGGGACGGAGAGCCCATTTTTATTTGCCAGTCTTGACCCGCCGCTAAAGCGACGGGATTGCGACTGGCATACCCATTCAATTTTTGCTGTCCTGCAAAAATTGTCGGTCGCTCCGCTTACTCAGAATGACAGAGAAACATGACGAGATTGCTTCGCTTCGCTCGCAAAGACAAACTAAGAATTAAGCAGAGCTTTCCTGATTGTTTTGACTGCTTGAACGCGGAGAAATGTTTGATTTCAGAAGAAGGGTATAACTGGACGATAATTCCGGATGATTAGAAAAAAGAAGGGGCCATACCGCGCCGACCGCGCTAACCAGTTGGGCAGTCAGCGGCCAGGGTGCTCTCAGTGTGCTTGCCGTATTACTTTGCCAGGTGCTTGTTGAGCATTTTTTCGCCCAGAAGGACGATATCAGCGACCTCAGCCAGGCTCTTGTTCTGCTGTTCCATGAAGGAACGCATTATCTTCGTCGCGTCCTGTTCGCTGATGCCTTTTGACCTTATCAGCACGCCCTTTGCCTTCTCTATCAATTGGCGTTCCTTTAACTCGACCTTGAGCCGGTCAAGCTCTTCGGAAAGTTCGATCAGCGGCTTGCAGAGCGTATCACAGGCTTTCGGGCTTGAGGGCTCGTTCATCATTTCACTTCCTTTGTCCCAGAGATTTTTGCCATAAAAATCCCGCCTTGCGTTCTGAACCATTGTGCCGCGTAACCCTGAACAGGAATATCATATCAGGATTCAGCGGTAATTTCATAAAAGACGCGGGCCGGAGAAACTCCGGCCCGCTCTTTTTTAACTGATGTTACCCAAGTTATGCCAGAAGCGGCAATTACTTGTTGTGGCAGGTTCTGCAAAGGCCGGAACCGGAGTTTCCGCCGACCCTTCTGAGGAACAGACCGTTGTTCTCGGGCTCCTGGTCAGTCTCGGCCGCAGCGTAGGTCGCGTCGATCTCGTTCCAGGACTTGTTGTTGAAGTGGGGATCGTTGCAGCTGGAGCACTCGACCTTGCTGTCTCTGAGGAGGTCAGCGATGGTCGCGCTTGCGTCAA
>JACPGA010000217.1 GCA_016182705.1 Deltaproteobacteria bacterium | reverse complement strand
GGCCTTGCCCTGAGAAAGGCCCAGACAAAAAAAGAAAGCGGCATCTCGTTCAAGGCTCAGGGAGAACTTGAAACAAAACTCCGGGGCCTGCTGCCGTTCAAACTCACCAGGGCGCAGGAGAGGGTCGTCTCGGAGATAAAGACCGAAATGGCCTCGCCCCATCCCATGAACAGGCTCGTTCAGGGCGATGTAGGCTCAGGCAAGACCGTCGTAAGCCTCATGGCCGCGCTCCATGCCGTGGAGTCCGGCTTTCAGGCGACCATCATGGCCCCGACAGAGATACTCGCCGAGCAGCATTATCTTCTCATCCACAAATACGCCGAATCCCTCGGCATAAAAACCGCGCTTCTCACCGGCAGCGCGACAAGGTCTGAAAAGAAGGCGCTCTACAGCGCCGC
Source organism: Deltaproteobacteria bacterium (assembly GCA_016182705.1). Classification (GTDB taxonomy): domain Bacteria; phylum Desulfobacterota; class GWC2-55-46; order GWC2-55-46; family GWC2-55-46; genus GWA2-54-12. Next base: position 3,125 of record JACPGA010000217.1, on the reverse strand, counting down.
GGCTTCAGGCGAAGCGCAGCTTGTAGTCGGCACGCACGCCCTCATCCAGAAGGACGTCGAGTTCAAGCGTCTGGGGTTGGCGGTCATAGACGAGCAGCACCGTTTCGGCGTCCTCCAGAGGGGGATATTGAAAAAAAAGGGCTTCGGGGCGGACAAGGGCACCTCGCCTGACATGCTCATAATGACCGCGACGCCTATTCCGAGGACCCTTTCCATGACCGTGTTCGGCGACCTCGATGTCTCTGTCATTGACGAGCTGCCGCCGGGCAGGACGCCTGTGAAGACGACGATCATAAAAGAGAGCGGCAGGAAAGCGGCGTATGAACAGATAGCGAGCGAACTCGCCTCCGGAAGCCAGGCTTATATCGTCTACCCGTTAGTCAAGGAATCGACGGAGATGAACCTCAAGGATGCCACGAACATGAAAGAGCATCTCGAAAGGGACATCTTCATGGAATGGAAGCTGGGGCTTCTGCACGGCCAGATGAAGGCTGATGAGAAGGAAGCCGTCATGAAGGACTTTAAAGAAGGGCTGCTCCACATACTGGTATCGACTACCGTCATAGAGGTCGGCGTGGACGTGCCTAACGCCACGGTCATGCTCATAGAGCACGCCGAGCGGTTCGGTCTCGCGCAGCTGCATCAATTGCGCGGCAGGGTGGGAAGGGGACAGAAGAGCTCCCATTGCCTCCTTCTTGGCTCATGGACGAACTCTGAAGATACGTACAGGCGGCTCAAGGTGATGGAAGAGACGAACGACGGGTTCAGGATAGCGGAAGAAGACCTCAAAATAAGGGGAGCCGGGGATTTTCTGGGCACGCGTCAGGCCGGGCTGCCTGATTTCAGGACAGAAGAGGCCTTGACCGACACCGCCCTCTTGAAGGCCGCAAGAGATGAAGCGTTCGCCTGGCTGGAGCGCGACCCGTCTCTCGATGGCCCTGAGGGCGAAGTGTTGAAGATGGTATTGAAAGAGCGCTGGGCCGGAAAGCTCGATCTGGCAGAAATAGGATAAGAAAACCAGCTCAACTATTTGAAATTACAAGCAAAACATTCTGCTGTCTGCCGCATGGTGAACCGGTTTTTCAGGCCGCCAGCAGGCATTTGCCGAGGCCCGGTTCAAGCCCTTTTCCCATTGACAAGGGCCTGTCCGGGGTAGTAAAGTAAAAAATTACTGACAGTCCCTGTGCTTTTTAATACTTTAATAGACCGCATGGGGACTCGTATTACTATTTGCGTTATTAATCCAATTCCGGGAGTCGAGTAAAAATGGCAGAGATAGTACCTTTCAGGGGGGTCCTGTACAACCCAGCCAAGGTGGGCGACCTTAACAAGGTCATGGCGCCGCCTTATGACGTCATATCGCCGAAGAAGCAGGACGAGCTTTACGAGCGCCACCCCAACAACATCATAAGGATCATACTCGGCAAGACCACGCCTCAGGACACCCAGGGGGCCGACAGGTATTCAAGGTCAGCCGCTGACCTTGAAAAGTGGCTCGGTGAAGGCGTGCTGGCCCACGACGAAAAGCCCGCGCTTTACTACTATACGCAGACCTATACGCTTAAGGACGGCTCAAAGCACACGAGGAAGGGCTTTATCGGACTTTCAAGGCTCGTGGATTTCGGCAAGGGCATACACCCGCATGAAAAGACCCTTTCAGGCCCCAAGGCCGACAGATTGAAACTCATGCAGGCCTGCGACGCCAACATGAGCTGCATTTTCACCCTTTACTCAGACCCGGTGCTGAGGGTTAACAATCTCCTCGAAGCGGCGGCGGCGGGCAAAGCCCCTGATATTGACGTTACCGACGACGACGGCATCGTGAACAAAATATGGAAGGTCGACGACCAGCAGACATTGAGCGGCGTTATCGAGTCTATGAAGGACAAGTCCCTTTTCATAGCCGACGGCCACCACAGGTATGAGACAGCCCTCAATTACAGGAACGAGATGAGGGAGAAGGCCGGGAATTACACCGGGAACGAACCCTTCAACTTCATAATGATGTACTTTTCAAATATGGACGACGAGGGCATGACCATCTGGCCGACCCACAGGGTCGTGCACAGCCTGAAGGACTTTGACGCGGACGCTTTCCTTTCAAGGTGCAAAGAGTACTTTGACTGCAGGGAGTTCTCTTACGCGGCTTCCAGCGAACCAGAGGTGAGGGCCTCTTTCCTCAAGGAGCTTGAAAAGTCCGGCGCGAAGACCGTCTCCCTCGGCCTCCATATAAGGGCCAGGGACATTTACTACCTGCTTTCGTTCAAGTCAAACGACATGATGGACAAGGTCTTCGGAGACTCCATTCCCGAGGTATTCAAGGGCCTGGACGTTACGGTGCTCCATTCACTCGTGTTCGCCAAGATCCTGGGAATGACCCAGGAGGCGCAGGAGAAGCAGGAGAACCTCATATACGTGAAGAGCTATGACGAGGCCATAAGCGCCTGTTCCAACGACCAGAATCAGCTTGTATTCCTTCTCAACGCGACGAAGATAGAGCAGGTGAAGTCGGTCGCTCTCGCGGGCTTTGTCATGCCACAGAAGTCGACCTACTTCTATCCCAAGCTTCTTTCCGGGCTTACGCTGAACCTCTTTGACTCGAAAGCGGCTTTGAAGGCCTGAAAGCGGCTTTGAAGCGCCCTGACATTACTGAACAAGAGACAATCGAGAGCCTTGGCCCGTACTTCTTCATCCAGAGGAAGGCGGGCCACAGGCTCACAAGTGATACCGTAGCCCTGGCCGAATTCGCGGCCCAATCCCTTTCCGAAAAAGACACCTTAATAGACCTCGGCACAGCGACCGGCGCCCTGGCGCTCCTTTTCTCATGGAAGACGGAGATGAAGAGGATAACCGGCGTTGAGGTTGACATTGAAGCCGCCGAAGCAGCGCTCAGGAATATTGATGTTAACGGCCTCGCGGACAGGGTCAGCATAATCAAAGCAGACTACCGGGACCTTGCCGGCATGTACCCTGAGGGCGCGTTTACGGCGGTCGCAAGCAACCCGCCTTACACAAAAGCCGGCACAGGGCGGGTTAGCCCATTGATGCAAAGGGCCATAGCAAGAAGCGAGGTCTTGGGCGGCCTGCCGGACCTCTTAAGGGCCTCGAAACATCTCGCTGGCGAG
>JACPGA010000220.1 GCA_016182705.1 Deltaproteobacteria bacterium | reverse complement strand
CTTTTCGTTGAACTCGTCGACGGCCTGCATCTGCGCCGTTATCCTGGCTTCGTCAAGTCCCCTTGCTATGCCGATGGCTTTTGAATGGTCTGTTACGGCCATGTACTCGTAGCCCAGCTTCATGGCCGCATCGGCCATCTGCTCGAGCGTGTATGTCCCGTCGCTCTCCTTTGTATGGACATGCAGGTCGCCCCTTATATCAGAGCGTTTGAGCGGGACAGGCAGAGCGCCCTCCTCCGCGGCTTCTATCTCGCCCCTGTTTTCGCGCAGCTCCGGTGGTATCCACGGAAGCCCGACAGCGGCGTAGACCTCCTCTTCTTTTTCCCCGGCAACCCACTGCCCATCTTCCCTGAACACGCCGTATTCGCTGATCTTGAGCCCCATCCTCTTTGCCCTGTCCCGGATCGCCACGTTGTGCGCCTTCGAGCCTGTAAAATACTGGAGGGCCGCGCCAAAGGCCTTTTTCTCAAGCACCCTTATGTCCACCTGGAGCCCGGCCTTCAGTATTACCGTGGACTTTGTCTCGCCCATGGAAACGACCTCCCTCACCTCCGGGTGCTTTACGAAGCGCTCCATGACAGCCCGGGCATCGCTGCAGGTTGTGAGTATATCGAGGTCTCCGACAGTCTCCTTCCAACGCCTGTAGCTCCCGGCCGGGACTATGTCGATTATGCCCGGGGCCTTTTTCAGCCAGGCAACGAACGACTGGGCAAAGGGCGCTGCGAAAGAGAGCTTGAAAGTCTGCGTCCTGGATTTGAGGTCTTTAATGCCCCTTAAAATCTTCTCTTCCGAGACCTGGCCGAAGCCAGCGATATTCTGTATAAGGCCGGAGGCGGCCGCCTTTTCAAGCTCGTCTATGGTCTTGATGCCGAGCTCCTTGTGAATGAGCGCGGCCTTCTTGGGCCCCACGCCCGACACTTTCAATATCTCCAGCATGCCGGAGGGCATCTCGGTCAAAAGCTCCCTGTGATACGCGCACCCGCCGGTCTCAAGCATCTCGATTATCTTGGTCCTGGTGGACTCGCCTATGCCGGGTATGCCCTTGAGCCCGTCCTCGCCTTGCTCTTCATACAGGGTCTTGAGGCTTTCGGGAAGGCCGTCGGCAACCATTCCGGCGTTCCTGTATGAGCGGACCCTGAACAGGTCGCCGCCCTTTAATTCAAGGAGGTCAGCTATCTCAAAAAAGACCCTGGCTATCTCCGAGTTCTCCATCCGGACCAGCTCCTTTCCAAACAACCTCATATATTATATAATATACAGGGAAATCAACCCGGCAGAGTCTTTGGGCAATATGTTTTCCGTTGACTTGAAGGGGCTCTTTACCTAAACTTGATAAATTCGAGCGGTGTTGAATACTCCTTCAGCAATCCAGGAGATTGCTTCGCTTCGCTCGCAATGACGACTTCCATAGAAAGGCCGCACCTTTTGGATAAGAAAAGTTCCATCGGAGTCTTTGATTCAGGCATAGGCGGTCTGACTGTCCTCCGTGAGATAACAAGGCTCCTTCCCGGAGAGAACACCATCTACCTGGGAGACACAGCCCGTGTCCCTTACGGCAGCAAATCAAAAGAGACTATCGAGCGGTACTCCTTCGAGATTGCCGCCTTCCTCCTGAAGCACGACATCAAGATGCTGGTGGCGGCCTGCAACACGGCATCAGCCTACGCTGTGCCGAAGCTCGCAAAGGAGCTGGATATCCCGGTGCTGGGCGTCATAGAGCCCGGCGCGCGGGCGGCGGTCGCCGCAACAAAGGCCAACAGGATAGGCGTCATAGGCACAGAGGGCACCATCAAGAGCAACTCTTATGTTAACGCCATCAAAAGGCTCTGCGACGGCGGCGTGCTCGATATAGTCGAGCACGGCAAAAAAAGCTTTGACAGGTACTTCGAGGTCAAGCCGGGCAGCGACGTAGTCATTTTCACAAAGGCTTGCCCCCTGTTTGTCCCTCTCGTGGAAGAGGGCTGGACAGACGACGCGGTAACTCGCATTGTGGTTGAGCGTTATCTGACAGGGCTTAAAGACGAGGGCATAGACACCCTTGTGCTCGGCTGCACGCATTACCCACTCCTCAAGGAGACTATCGCCTCGTTGATGGGAGAAGCCGTAACGCTTGTCGATTCCGCGGCATCGACCGCTTTGGAAGTACAGCGCGTATTGGGCGAAAAAGGTATACTGAATAATAGCGGCGCTGAGGCGCTTCACAAGTTTTTCGTGACTGACTCGCCCGAGCGTTTCATGGCCGTGGGCAGGCGCTTTTTCGGGGAACGCCTTGCCTCAGCTGAACTCGCGGCGCTTAGCGACAATTAAAAGGGGTCTTCAAGTGGCTGGAAAAAAGGGAAAGAAAAACTTCTCAATACTCGTCATAGCCGCGGTTACCCTGGTTGCCGGAATAATCGTGCTCGCCTGGCTGGCCGGAAGGCCGACGGAAAAACAAACCCGTGATATAAATGTCTTTTTCAGCGACGAGGACGGCCTTTACCTCAAGGCTGAAAAACGCACCATAGAAAAAGGCGAGCTTTCCACAGAAGCCAAAGAAGCCCTTGAAGCCCTCGTAAGCGGCCCTTCGAACGCAAAGCTCGGAAAGACGCTGCCCACAGGCACGAAGCTCGTCGCCCTTAAAATCGAAGGGGCGACCGCTGTCGTAGACTTGAGCCCCGAGGTCATAAAGAACCACGAAGGCGGCTCCTCTGGAGAGCTTCAGACCATCTATTCCGTTGTCGACACACTCAGCCTCAACTTCCCGGAGATAAAAGATGTGCAGATACTCGTGGGAGGCAAGAAGGAAGAGACAATCGCCGGTCATATTGACATAAGCCAGCCTTTGGGGCCGGACAAAAAGATAATCAAGGATTAACAGACTGTTCAAAAAGCTCCATATGCAAGGCGTCGAGGAGCGAGGAATGAGGCGTACTTTGTTTGTACGCCGCAAAGACGAGCGAGAAAGACAACGCCGCAGATGGACTTTTTCAGCAGTCTGATCAAGAGGAGCGACCATGCCCGAGGAGAACGGCTATAGGCTTGAGCAGGATTCCCTTGGCGAAAAGCGCGTCCCGGCAAAAGCATACTACGGCATACAAACGCTGAGAGCCTTTGAGAACTTCCCCATAAGCGGCATAAAAGCAGCCCCCATCCTCATAACCGCAACAGCAATGGTAAAACTCGCGGCAGCGAAAGCGAACGCCAGTGTCGGACTCCTTGACAGAAAGAAGGCCGACGCCATTTGCAAGGCCGCAAGCGAGATAATAAAAGGCGGCCTCCGGGGCGAGTTCATCGTAGACGCCTTTCAGGCAGGAGCAGGCACCTCGCATAACATGAACGCCAACGAGGTCATCGCCAACAGGGCAACAGAAATACTCGGCGGCCACCTTGGCGACTACTCCATTGTCCATCCTAACGACCACGTCAACATGAGCCAGTCCACAAACGACGTGGTGCCGACGGCCCTGCGAGTGGCGGCTATTCTATCATCTGAAGGGCTACTTGAATCAATCGAGCGGTGCGAAAAAGCCTTCAGCCGCAAATCAAAAGAGTTCGCGGGTGTTGTAAAATCAGGGCGCACACACCTTCAGGACGCTGTGCCCGTGACATTGGGCCAGGAATTCGGCTCATACGCTTCGGCCATGAGGACCGCAGGAAAAAGAATCGCCGACGCAAGGGAGCGGCTCAAGGGAATTGGCCTCGGAGCAACCGCAGCTGGAACGGGCATCAACACCCATCCCCGCTACAGAGACACGGTTTTGAAAGAGCTTTCAAAAGCATCGGGGCTAAAGGGGATCAAAAAAGCAACAGACACTTTCGAGGCCCTGGCCTTCATGTCAGACTTCGCGGCCTTTTCAGGGGCGATGCGCCTCGTGTGCGTAGACCTTGTGAAGATATCCAATGACCTGCGGCTTCTTTGTTCAGG
>JACPGA010000025.1:11023-11728 GCA_016182705.1 Deltaproteobacteria bacterium | reverse complement strand
TCCTCAAGGAGGTTCCTCGAGCCCTTTACATCCAGGGCGAGCTTCAATGTCTTGTGTCCGTCTTTTACGTCAGCTTCCGGGACAGCTCTTTTTTCAATGCAGTCGAAGAAGTGTTTTGCTTCCGCCACGTACATCTCGTTTACCTGAAACGGGACCCTGCCGGAGTACCATTTTCCAAGCTCAGTCGAATAGGTCTCGACAGTGCCGGTAAGGAAGTCGGCCCGTATGGTGCCGGTGGAACCAGCGATGACCATCCTGTGCTGGTTTGCCCTCTGGAGAAAATCGGTCTGCCAGTTGACGTATATTCCGTTCTTCAGCCTGAATATGGCTGTCGCGATATCCTCGACGTCCATCTCCAGGTCGCTGACCTTGTCTACAAAGGCGTGCGACTCCTCGACCTCTCCGAAAAGCCACCTTATGTTATCAAGGCCGTGTATGCTCGTAAGGATGACTTCGCCGCCGAGCTTTTTTCTCGCGGCGTACTCTATCCTGTAATCGGCATTGGGGTGCCAGTCGGGCAGATAGTGGCCGCCAAAATAATTCACGTGGTATATTTTTCCGACTACTTCGGATGCGACAAGGCTCTTTACCTGCTGAAAGACCGGGTGGAACCTGTAACACATGGCCATCATCGCCACAAGGCCCCGCTCCTCGACGATCTTCTCCAGCTCGCCGATCCACTCAAGGGTATCTGAAAGCGGCTTT
>JACPGA010000025.1:0-10996 GCA_016182705.1 Deltaproteobacteria bacterium | reverse complement strand
TATTGCCATGTTAAGGTGGAGGGACGACGGCGTGCAGATGACCGCTGCCTGAGGCCCCTGAAGGAGCGCGTTTTTGAACTTCGTCGTCAGCACGGGGTTTTCAAGGCCGATGGAAGCCGCCTTCAAAGACTCTTCACTGGTGTCGCAGAGTATGAAGTTCCTTATGCCGAGAGACATCAGGTTTTTTATGTGCCGCCTTCCAATGGAGCCGCAGCCAACGACCAGAACCCTTGTTTCCGCTATCATCTGAGTGTCACCTTTCATCAGTTTCTCTGCCTGAATACGACTCCGACAGGCTCTCCCTCGAGGAAGCTTGCAGGGTCTCCGCAGTCAATCGCCTTCTTCAAAACTTTCAAGGCTTCGCAGGAAGCGTCTATCGTCTTCTTTATGTCCTTTTCCGTGTGCGAGTAGCTAATAAAGACCGGCCCGCCGAAAAGGATGCCTCTTTTCACGGTCTCCTGGAGGAAGACGCTCTTCAGGAGCAGGTCTTCCTCGCCGGACGCATTTCTCGCGCTGATGCCTCCCCTGGGCGGCTTGCCGTATATCCTGAAGTTGAGGTCTATGGATTCGGCAAACGAGTTGATGGCGTTATGCAGCACTTCACCCATGTCCCAGATGTGCTTGATGACTGGCTTTTCAATGAGCTCGGTTATGGTGGCCCTTGCCGCCGCAAGCCCGATGGTGTCGCCGGAGTAGGTCCTCGAGAAGAAGACTTCGTTCAGCTCCTTCATGAATTCCTTTTTGCCGACGAGGGCGGATATGGCAAACCCGTTGGCCATGCCTTTGCCAAAGCAGGCAAGGTCAGGCACGACGCTGTAGTACTTCTGCGCCCCGCCGAGAGAGTAGCGAAAGCCGGTGACAATCTCATCGAGCACAAAGAGCGCGCCGTTCCTGTTCGCGACTTCCTTGGCGAGCTGGAGAAAGTTCTTGCCTGTCTTGATGTCGATTACCGGGTCAGTGCCCGGGACTTCCATTATGACGCAGCCTATTTTGCCCGGGTTTTCAGCGAAGAGCCGTTCCAGCGACTCTATCTTGTTGTACTCGAAGGCGTGCATGTAATCTTTCAGGATTGCCGGGATACCCTTGCTGCGCGGAGTTACGACAGCGTACCAGTCCTGGCAGCCGTGGTAGCCGCAGTACGCGATGTGGTCCTTGCCGGTTGCGGCCCTCGCTACCTTTACAGCCGCGCTTGTGACGTCCGCTCCGTTCTTGCCGAACCTTACCATCTCGGCTGAGGGTATGACTGTCGAGAGAAGTTCGGCTACTTCGACCTCAAGCGGGTGCATGAGCGTGAAAGTAGTGCCTTCCCTCACCTGGTTTATGACGGCCTCGCTTACCGGGGCGTAGTCATAACCGAGAAGGATCGGCCCGAGCGCGAGCGGGTAATCAATGTATTCGTTGCCGTCGACGTCCCATACGTGCGACCCCTTGCCCTTCTTCAGGTACTTGGGAGTGATCCCCGAAACGAACTGATTCGGGCCCTTGCTCAGGGTCTGGGTGCCTGCCGGTATCCTGGCCACTGCGCGCTCCCAGAGAGCGTCGGATGCCGGAAAAAGGCTTACTTTTTTTTCTTCCTTATGAGCTGCATTCATCGACATTTTCATCATCACCTTTCGAATATCGTTTATCCGGCCTTTTTAACTATCCTGTCCTGACGGAGCGATTTTGCGTAGCCTTCATTTCTCGTGGTCGCCGCGTTTATCTTCAGTACCTCGGGCTTGCGCCTGAGGAAATGCAGCACCTCATCCATGTGAAAGACACGCTCGCCCGCGCCGATGCCTTCGTAAACTTCAGTCACGAGCCTCAAGTCACGCTCGTCATCGACCGTCCAGCGCATGCCGGAAAGGTTGGTAGCGTTCTTTATCTTGCAGAGGCTGAATACCTGCGGGTTTTTCCATATGTAGGGCGTTACATGCTCGCGCTCAGAAGCAAGGGCCGCCTCAGCGTGCGCCTTTTTCAGGGCCTCGAACGAGAAGACCTCCGCGTCCAGGCCGTCAGGGTAGGTTGAATCTATGCTTACATGGTCGAACCCGCCCTCGTTGAATTTTTCTATGGCCCTGTCCACGAGCGCCGGATCGATGAGCGGGCAGTCAGAGGTTATTCTCACGACTGTCCTGGCCTTGAACGACTTCGCCGCCTGGTAGTACCTGTCAAGGACATCATCGAGGCTGCCTCTTGAAAAGCCGGTTCCATTGAGCTTGCACCACTCTTCAATTATGTCGTCCTCAGGGCCGGTTGTCGTTGCCACGACTATCTCGTCTATGAGGGCAGATGCCTTGAGCCTGTTGACCACGTGCCAGAGCATGGGACGGCCTGCTATGCCCTTCATTACCTTGCCCGGCAGCCTCGTCGAGCTCATCCTGGCCTGCACTATGGCGACGACCGGCCTCAATTCATTCCTTAAGCGCATATGTCCTCCCTCTGGACCGGCATGTCCTTCACAAGGTCGCGGAGCGCGGTCTTTCCGATTATCCCGCCCAGGTCTCTTGGCTCGAGGCCGTAGGCATGGCGGACAAGCTTTACCATGTCCGACGTTATGACTTCACCCCTGTGGATGTCGGTCCTGGCGTAAATAGACCTCCTGGCGCCGACCCTTTCGGCCATCTCGCTTTCCGAGGGCTTTTTCACCCCGTCGCCGAGGGCCTTCTCGAGGTTCCTTATCTCAGAGACCATGAACTTGAATTCCTCGACTTCCATCGCGTAGGGGTGGTCAGGCCCATTGAGCTTCCTGTCGAGTGTTATGTGCTTTTCGATTATCGACGCGCCGAGCGCGACGGCCGCGGTTGCCACCGTGTTTCCGGGCGTGTGGTCGGAAAACCCGACCGGGCAGCCGAACTCCCTTGCAAGAGACGTCATTGCCATGATGTTCATGTCTTCGTACTTCGGCGGATAAAGCGATGCGCAGTGGAGGAGGGCCGCCTCGAAGTTCTTCTGTTCGAGTATGACCTCAACCGCTCTTCTGACCTCGTCGAGGTAAGCGGCTCCGGTCGAAAGTATTACTGGCTTGCCGTACGAAGCCACCTGCTTTAACAGCGGCTCGTTCGTCAGCTCGCCGGAGGCGAGCTTGAAGGCCGGGACGCCTATCTCGTTGAGCAGCTCTGCCCTGCCCTCGTCAAATGGGGCCGAAAGAAATGTTATGCCGACAGAGGCGCAGTATTGAAAAAGCAGCTCGTGCCATTCTTCCGGCACTGTGAGGCGTTCGATTACTGGGTAAGCCGGGTGTGCGGCCCACTTGCCGTCGCTGTCAGGCCTCAAGGGGTTCAGGAGGCCCTCAGCCGTGAACGACTGGAATTTTACCGCGTCAGCGCCAGCGTATTTGGCGGCCCTTATTATCTCTTTTGCCTTTTCCAGGTCAGAGTCATGGTTAGAACCTATCTCAGCTATGACATAAGTCGGGTACCCTGTTCCGACCGCTCTTCCCGCTATCTTTATCGTGCTCCTCATTTCATCTGCTCCTTATCTTCAATCTGGATTCGAGCGGAAGATACACTTTGCCGCCCCTTCTGTGCGATTCGTGCACCGCGAGGGCCGCTTCGAGAGCGGCCAGTCCGTCTTCAGGCCCGTTCCTGTTGCTCACCCGGCCTTCAATCGCGTCAATAAGGTTGGTAAGCGCCCCGGTCCAGATGTTGGCCTCTTCATATTCCGGGAACTCAACTTTGTAGAGCTCCTTGAAGCCGGTATAATGCGTGCTCGCGGAAGGCCTGTAATATTCAAGCAGGTCGTTGTTGCCTATCCGTATCCTGCCGTGGCTCCCGACCACGTCGAACTCGAAGAAAAAATAACCTTTAGACTCAGCGAAGACCGCGCCGTGAACGCCGTTTTTGAATTTTAAGAAAGCCCGACCTCCCCTGTCGTCAGCGACATCCCAGGGAAGTGTGCCTGTTGCATCTTCAAGAGTTCCTTCTACCCACTCGATATCCCCGCCAAACCAGCGGAGGACGTCAAAGGCGTGAGTGCCGGTATGTATAAAGCTTCCGCTGAAGTGGCTCGTGATGGACTGGAGTACGCCTATTCCGCCGTTCTCTATAATCTCTTTTGCCTTCGCGTACTCAGGGCTCCACCGTCTCATGTGCGAGACGACCATCTCAGCGCCGTTTTTGCCTGCGGCCTCGACAATCGCCTTTCCCTCATCCATGGAGGTGGCGATAGCCTTTTCGCACCAGATGCCCTTTACCCCGGCCCCCGCGGCATCGATCACCATCGCCGCCCTTTCCGGCGCCCAGGCGCATATGCTGACTATTTCCGGCCTTTCCTGCAAGAGCATCTCCCTGTAATCAAGGTACAGTTTTTCAACTCCGTACCTTTTGCCGAACTCACGGAGCCTTGCCGGGTCTATGTCGGAGGCCGCCGTGACCTGGACTTTACCCATCCTTGCAAGCTCCATGTAAGCCCCCGTGTGAGTGCAGGGCTTTTTCTCAAGCGGGTCGTCCTCCAGCATCCAGGCGACCCTGCCGCAGCCTATTACCGCGGCCCTGTATGGCCCCTCAGGCCGCTTCCGGTCCATCGAAGAACCCGTCCGCCAGATCCGGGACAGCGAGCTTTTCCTTTTTTTCCACGAGCACACCATCACAGTCCGGGCACACGAGACGTTTTCCTGCCCTGTACATGTGGTTTACTCCCCAACCCCAGAATTCCCTGGAGCATTTTCTGCATACGAATTTAGGCATCATCTGTCTCCTTTCCCTGACTTCATATCGCGCAGGCTTGTCCCCGTTTTGGCTGACTTGCCGAAGCGCACGCAAGCGTCGATAAAAGAGCCTCTACTACCGCGCCTGCCTCTTCGTCTTCAAGCAGCGGGTAGATCGGAAGGCTCACTTCTTCCTCGTAAAATCTTTCGGCCTTGGGGAAATCCCCCGGCTTGAAGCCCAGCGCCCTGTAATAAGGCTGAAGATGTAACGGTATATAATGGACCTGAAGGTTTATTCCGATGGCGCTCATCAGCTCGAAAACATCTTTTCTGGAAGCCCCGAGACTCGCGAAGTCTATCCGAACGGCGTAAAGGTGCCATGCGCTCTCGCCTCCCGTACTGACTGCCGGAGTCTTTATGAACTGGTATTTTGAAAGTAGGCGGGTATAGAGAGCCGCCAGTTCAGCCCTTCTGGAGATAAACCTGTCGAGTTTCCCAAGCTGGCTCAAGCCCAACGCCGACTGCATATCCGTGAGCCTGTAATTGAAGCCCAGGTCCTGCATCTCGTAGTACCATGGCAGGCCCTCGGGTTTGAAAAGCCTGGCCGAGTGCTTTACAACTCCGTGAGACCTCAGGGACAGGAGATGTTCGTAAAGCTTCCTGCTGTTCGTAGTCAAGGCCCCGCCCTCGCCCGTTGTTATTGATTTCACCGGGTGGAAGCTGAAAACCGTCATGTCGGAATTGGAGCAGGAGCCTACCTTTTTCGTCTCTCCCCTCGAATCGGTCCATGAGGCCCCGAGCGCGTGACAGGCGTCTTCTATTACGATAAGGCCGCGCTCCCTCGCGATGCGGCCTATCTTTTCCATGTCACACGGCGCACCCGCGAAGTGGACCGGGATCAACGCCTTTATCGACGGGCTGTCCTTGACCTTCTTTTCAACTTCAAGCGGATCGATGTTGAGCGTGTCGCTGTCGATGTCGACGAAGTCCGGCCTCGCGCCCACATAAAGAGCGGCGTTGGCCGAGGCGAGAAAAGTCAAAGGCGAAGTCAGCACCTTGTCGCCGGGGCCGAGCATGGCAGCCTTGCACGCAAGGTGCAGGGCCGCTGTGCCGTTCGAGCAGGCAACAGCGTACTTCGCGCCTGTATACGCGGCAAGCTTCCTTTCGAACTCTTCCACGACAGGGCCCTGGGTAAGCATGCCGGAGGCGAGAACCTTTGTTACGGCCTCGATATCGTCAGCCTCAATTGTTTGCCGCCCGTAGGATATCGCCCTCTTCTCCATTTGAGAACTCCTGTACTATTTTTCTGATTTCCATAGCGCTGAGCACGTGGTCGTTCCTGTCGCTTGAGTAGACAAAACCTTCGGTGACTGGCCTTCCGCCGTTCTTTCTTTCCTCGCCCCACCACGCGAACTGGGGCTGGATGATGAAATAATTGTCGTATTCGAGGGTGAGCCTGCCGTCGTCCTCTGATATGAGGGTCTCGTGCAGCTTTTCGCCGGGGCGTATGCCTATGACCTTGATCGCGCAGTTCGGGGCTATGGCCCTGGCGACCTCTGTCATCGAGGCGCTCGGTATCTTGGGCACGAATATCTCGCCGCCCTTCATCCTCTCCAGTGAAGTGAGGACGAACTCGGCGCCTTCATCGAGGGTTATCCAGAACCTCGTCATCCTGTCGTCTGTGACAGGAAGGACGCCGGTATGTTTTAATTTGAGGAAAAGGGGTATGACGCTGCCGCGGCTTCCCACGACATTTCCGTACCTGACGACGGAAAACCTCGTGGGCTTGCTTCCCGCGTAGGAGTTCCCTGCTATGAAGAGCTTGTCTGAGCAGAGTTTTGTTGCCCCATAGAGGTTTATGGGGTTTGCGGCCTTGTCGGTGCTGAGGGCCACGACCTTCTTTATTCCGAGGTCCACGCAAACGTCTATGACGTTCTGGGCTCCGAGGACGTTGGTCTTTATGGCCTCGAACGGGTTGTACTCGGCTGCCGGGACCTGCTTTAACGCGGCCGCGTGAACGACATAATCGACTCCGTCAAAGGCCCTGTAGAGCCTTTCCTTGTCCCTTACGTCGCCTATGAAGAACCTCAAACACTTGTCGGGGAAGGACTGCATCATCTCCGACTGCTTGAGTTCGTCCCTGCTGAGGATTATGATTTTTTTGGGGCTGTACCTGGAGAGTATCTTTCTCGTAAGCTTCTTGCCGAGTGAACCGGTGCCGCCGGTTATCAGTATTGTCTTGCCATCAAGCATCGCACAGCTCCTTGCGGTTTTGTCGTTAGCATTGACATAAGACAGAATGACAATGAATAACGATAACAGCAATAAATGCAAGGGCCGTGCCACAGTTTAGAGGGCAACAACAAGAAAGAAAAATTCTAAATTTTACAGTTAGTTATAGAAAAAGAAGCTGACGAGATGATAACTGGGGTGTGCGCTTATAAAATAACGGCGGCGGTTTTCTGTCAGAGGTTTACAGGGGAATAGTCAAATAAATGACTCGGCAGAAGTGTCAGAAAAATTTTCCCATGGGTGGATAATTTTGCCTGGGGAGGCCTTTTCGGGCCTCCCCTCTGGCTTACATCTTGATGGAGAAGTTGGAAGGATAGTCCTCTTTATCGAGGACGCACTGGATGGCTTTCATATTGTCGGCATTAAAAACGACCGGCCCCTTGAGGTTAAGGCTCAGCTCCCTGGTGTCCTGCGAGACGCAGACCATCACAAGAGTTATTAGGCTCTGGGGGTCTTTCACCCCGAGCCCTTCCGCGTCGGCCTTTCTGAGAGGCACCGCGTACTCGGGCCTGAACTGGTTCGGGTCTGTCATGAGGAACGCGACCGCCGGGTCGTCCACGGCCTGAAGCCACCTGAATACGCCATCGGCGTCGTGGTCTATCAGGATAAACCGCCGGAGCTTCTCGAACCCCGGCACTCCCTGAACAAAACTGATTATTTTCTCTCCGGCAACCGAGATGTCGCCGAAACGGCTCGTCTTGAAGCATACTGCTGATACCGGTTTTTCCGCTGTGTTCATTTTTTCCTGAACCCCTTCAGTGTGTCGGCTATCTGGCTCGGCAGCCCCGCGGCCCGGATGTTCTCATCCTGTATCCGGAGGTATACCTCTTCCCTGTGGACCGGGCAGGCGTTCGGAGCCTGGATGCCGAGCTTCACCTGGTTGTCTTTCACCTCGACGATGACTACCTTGATGTCCTCGCCTATCCTTATGCCTTCGCCTGACTTCCTTGTCAAAACAAGCATTTTTTTGCCCTCCCTGGCAGTCGGCTACCTCTAAAAATTGTTCGTTTTCCTGACCTCTTTGTCAGGGCATAAATAAAAATGCTCACATATTTTCATATATGCTGCGCTTTTTATTTCCGCCCTTCCTTGATTTCAAAAAAATAACTACTTTTTAGATGCAGCCTATTCTTAAAGATAATCGAATATATTCATGCTGAACACCTTGCCAGCCGACGCGAGCGCGGCCTCGAGTGCCACCTGGTTGGACTTGAGGTCAGATATGAGAGTAGTTATATCGGCGTCCTCCATATCGGATATCTTGATCTTCACCTCGAGCCTGTATGCCGAGAAGTCCTCCTTGGCCGCGTTCAGCCTTGATATCCTTCCTCCTATGTCGGAGACCGACGACGAGACCTGGTTAAACGAATTCTCCAGCGGACACTGTCTGGAGTATGTCCACTCCCCCGGCAGTGCCCCTGAAGACCTCGCCCCCGTTCACGCTGATGCCGATAGACCCCGAAGGGCTTATCTTCAATTGCTGGGTGTTCGCGTCTCCCTGAAAAGCCCCGGAAGCGTCAAACGCCGCGGCGTCTGTTTTGTACCCGGCAAAAACATACCTGCCCTCGAAGTTCGAGTTGCCCAGGTGAATAAGCTCGTCGCGCAGGTTATCCACCTCTGATTTTATGAGGTTCCTCGACTCCGCGCTTGCCAGTCCCGTTGCAGCCGTGACCGCGAGCTCCTGAAGCCTTGTAAGCGCGTCCTTTGTCCTGTCCAGGGCTGTCTCGGTGAAGCTCAGGGCCGCCAGCCCGAAATCAGCGTTCTTGTCATACTGGTCTATGGACGACAAAAGCGACTTCGAGGTCAGAATGGCATGAGCGCTTGCCGGATTGTCAGAGGCCGAGTTGACCTTGTGCCCGGTAGCCATCTGCCTGTTCAGCCTGTATATGGCTTCCTGGCGCTTCATGAGGTCGTTCACGTACGCGTCATAAGAAAGGTTCTGGGTTATCCTCATCCGCCTACCTCAGCCTCAGAATCGTATCCATCATCTGGTCGACGGTGCTCATGACCTTGGCGGCCGCCTCGTAAGCCCTCTGCAGCTTTACGAGGTTTATCGCCTCTTCCTCGATGGACACGCCTGATACGGTTTCCTTCGCCGCCCTCAGTTCCTGCGTGAAGTTGCTCTGGGCCTCATAATTTATTCTCGCGTCATTGGCAGCCGTGCCAAGGTCCGTGACTATGCTGTTATAGAACTGGCCGAAGGTCGTGTTCCCTATGAGCGATCCGTCCCTCAAGTCCGCTATGGCCAGCGCGTTTGTATTGTCGCCGGGCAGGCCCGTGGGAGTGGCTGAAGCGGCTATCTTTCTCGGGTCGCTCAGAGCGACTTCCATCTCAGCGGCCGCGTTCTTTGTGGCGCTCACGACAAACCTGTCGCCTGCCTGCGGGGCCCTGGAGCTGTCTGTTACGATGACGCTCAGTCCGTCGAACGTTATCGCTGCCCCGGAAGTGTAGGCTCCGTTCGAGACCACCGAGTCGGTATTGAGGTTGACGACATTGTAGGCCCCGGGCCCTGAAAACCTTATCTCATAATCGTCGAGGGTAAGGGAGCTCAAGTCTGTTACCACGCCGCTGGTTATGGCCGCCCCGCCGGTATTCAGGCTGCTGGCGTTGGCGTAGACGGAAAGCGGCGAGAAGAAATCCGCCCCTGTGGAGCCGTCAAGCCCGTAACCCTGGGCGTGCTGGAGGTTTACTTCCTTGACAATCGAAGCTGACAGGAGGTTTATGCGCTCCTTCGCGTCTTTGTAATAGGCTATGCCTTCGAGGTCGCCCTTGAGGCTGCCGCCGGTTATCCTGTTGTTTATCGTGCCGCCGTTGAGCACGAGGCTCCAGGCTTCAGGGTCTCTGGGGTCTTGCCGCACCGAAAGCGTGGCGGTCTTGTTGGCGGCAACGATAAAAGAGCCGCCCACATAGACATCGACCTGCCCGATATCGTTTTCCGTTACATTTATATCGACTATCCCGGAAAGCTCCTCAAGGAGGATATCCCGCTTGTCCCTCAAGTCGTTCGCGGACGTGCCTGAAAGCTCAACCGCGGATATCTGGGCGTTGTAGCCCGCTATCCTTTCAGCGAGGCCGTTTATATCGGCGACCTTATGCTCTATCTGGGAGTTTACGCTCGCGAGATTGCGGTCCAGGTTGGTTGCGGCGTGATTGAAAGTGTCAGAAAGGACCCGCGCGTTGGAAAGCATCGCGGCCCTCTCCCCGTAGGCAGAGGGGTTTGCCGCCACGTCAGCCGCGGAATTGAAAAAAGCGTCCAGCCTTGTGGAAAGACCCGAGCCGTCAAAGTCATTCAGTATGGATTCCAGGCCCGCGAGGTGCTGCCCCCTTGTCTCGAACCTTGAAAGAGCTGATTGAGAGTCCCGGAGCTGTATCGTCTGAAAGCTGTCGTATACGCGCTCCACAGACGCTACATCCACGCCGGTTCCAAAGAACTGGCCCCCGAAGTTCACGGGGTTCATCGTCTCAAGGACGATCCGCTGCCTCGTGTACCCGGCCGTATTCGCGTTCGCTATATTATGGGAGGTTACGTTTATCGCCTTCTGGTTGGCCTGAAGGGCTGTCTTTGCTATGTCGAATATGCCGTTAAGGGTAGACATGATTATGCCCCCTCTGAAAAGCGCGAGCCCTTGACGGCAAAGCCGTCGAAAGAGCCTGTCGCCTTGTACGTGCTCGGCTGCATGAAGTTCCCGAGGAAACCGAGGGTCTTGGCAACGTTCGCCATGGAACTTTCAATAATGAGGCTGTTGAGCCCGTTTATCTCTTTTATGGTGGAAGTAAGGGAAAATAATGTCTTCTGGCATTCTTCAAGAACAGGAGCCGAAGCCGTGGCCAGCTCTATCAGGGAAGTAAGGTTCACTTCCCGCGCTGGCGCGGCCCCGAATGCAGCCATGCCTTCTTTCAAAAGAGGCTGCCTCGCCTCTGTAGCCGCGTGTATCCTCATTGCCAGGTGCTCTTTTTGACTTACAGTCTCATAGAGCCCCTTGTAGTCCCGCCCCACTATGCACTCGGTCTCCCTGTGCAATACGCAGATGAGGTCCTTGAAAAGCTCTATTTCACGCTTGAGATGGCCTATGAGGT
>JACPGA010000216.1 GCA_016182705.1 Deltaproteobacteria bacterium | reverse complement strand
TTAGAAAAGGGGGAGGTAAAATTCAGGGAGTTTCAGAAACCCAGACATCTCCCTTGCCGGTCGTCTCCTGTTTCCAGATGGGGGTCGTCCTCTTGAGTTCCGTGATGGCCCATTCGCAGGCCATGAAAGCGTCATTCCGGTGGGCCGAAGCCGCCACTATAAGGACGATGTTCTCGCCTATGTCTATCTTGCCGACCCTGTGGACTATGCCCATCTCGATTATGTCGAAGTTCTTGAGGGCGCGCTCCCTTATGTCGAGGAGCTTCTTTTCAGCCATGCCCGGGTAGTGCTCGAAATCAAGACCGGTTATGGACTCTCCCTTTGAAAAGTCACGGGCTGCCCCAAGGAATATGGTCACGCCTCCTATTCCCTTGGAGGTAGCCATTACCTTTTTGACTTCATCGTCAATTGAAAAATCCTGCTGCTGTATCCTTACAAGTTCCGACACTGTATGATTCCTTCTGATTTTTTTTTACCCGCCTGAAAAAGGCGGCAGAAAGCCTACTTCGTCTCCGTCCTTCACGGGCGTTGTCCTGTTGGCGAACTCCTGATTGACCGAGACAAGAAGAGAGCGGCTGTCGATAAGGCCAGCGAGAGCCGGAAAGTCCTTCTTTATCATTTCCTTCAACTCGCCTACGGTTATTGGCTCGCCAACCTCGTATTCCTTTACCTCTGCCTTTGCCAGCCCTTTAAGCATGGCGAAAAACCTTACTGTAACCATTTACCCAGCCTGTCTGTCTCAGAGTCGCGCGGCTTGTTCATGTCCAGCTTGACCCGGTTTGAAGCCTTGGCGAAAAGCTCCGCGAAAGAATCGCCTTCCCTGGGGAACATGGCGAACCCGTAGAGCACGTCAGCCTTGCCCTCGGCGAATATCCTGCGGAAGCTATCGTCAATGGACACTATCTCGGTTATTGAATTCAACAGCCTCGGCACCTTCTCGTCCGTGTCGAGGAAAAGAAAGCCAAAGGTCTCTTCGTTAAGCCTTATGACTACGTCAAAGCTCCTGGTCTTTTTTCTTATGTTCCCGATGATGCCGGATTCGAAAGCGGCACGGGCAGAGCCCATGTCCTTGAGCCCGGCTATCCTCACGGTCGCAAGCACGAGGCCCTTGTCTATCCTGCGAGCCCTGTTGAGCTCCTGCTCAACCTTCTGCTCGAAAATGGAAAGAGGCGAAGGCACTGCCTCAAGGCTGTCGCGCTTTACTTCTTTGGGCGCGGCTGTCAGTACGTTCGCCAGCCCTTTTTCCGCGTATACCGAAAACCTCGCGAGTATGTCCATATCATGCTTGGAAAAGGCGCTCGGGAAAAGGGTGTTGTCTCCGGTCTTGTTGAACATCGACAATACGCCCACGACCTCGTCGTTTACGAAAAGGGGCCGCGAGAGTATCGAGCGGATGTACGGGCTCGCCTCCTCTGAAAACTCGCGCGTGACGGCCTCCCTCCTCCGGAGGACCTCCATCACGGTCTCCTTTTCAAAAGGCAGGAAGTACTCGCGCACCGACTTGTCGTCCAGCCCGAATGTCGCGGCAGTCTGGAACCTTTTGGAGCCAGCCTGCTTTATCCTGAGCAGCGAACCTTCAGCTCCGAGTATGGCCGCCGGGGTCGTAGCTATTATCGTCACGAGCTTCCTCGTGTCCTTTATCGAGATAGTCTCAAGTCCCGCCTCGTCAACGGCGAACATCTTCCTTGAGCGCATCTTCTCGCGCTCGCTCTGCTTGTGTTTCCATACGCTATCGGCCAGAAGCGTCCTTATGTCTTTAAGGAATGATTCGTGGTAGACCGAAAGGCCCTTGGGCGCGATGACCTGCCCGTTAAGCGTGCCAACGAGCTGCCCCTTGGCAACCATCGGCAGGGTAAGATAGACCCTTTTTATCTGGCCATGCTCGGTCCTGTCGACAAGGAACACGTCTGACATCGTCTCAAGTGAGGCCCACTCCAGCCCTTCTCCCGCCCTGAGGCTCATCTGCCCGAGCCCTTTGCTGTCCCTTATGCTCGATGCCTGGAGCATGAGCCTTCCTGAGTCGTCGTCGAATATGTATATGAAGCAGGTAAGCCCCGGCACTATTTCCACGAGCTTCCTTGCGACCGTCGTGAGCCTCTTGTCCAACGGCAGATGTGACGACATGAGAGTGTCGACCTCTTTCCAGAAGGAGAACTTCGCGGAGTCTACCCTGAGCTTTTCATATTCGTTGGAGCGGTGTATGACCTCGGCGGCAAGTGCCGCGAGGGACGTGAGGAAGTTCAGGTCTTCATTCGTGAATACATGGGTCGATTCTGAGGAGCTTACGTTTATGACGCCGATTATCTCGCCGTTGACGACCAATGGCACGCACATGGCGCTCTTGACGTCGCTTCTTTCCATGGGCCTTGCGAACTCTTCTGTCCTGGCCTTGCCGGATATGAGAAGCGCCTTGCCGCTCGCCGCGACCCTGCCGGATATGCCTTCGCCCATGGGCACGCGAATCTTTCTTATGACTTCATCATCCATGCCCTTGGCTATCTCCACCCGCAGCATCTTCTCGTCGGTGAGGAGCATGATGGAGCCCCTTTCCGCGCGGGTCGATTCGGTGGCGAGCTTAAGGATAACGGACAGAAGCTCCTTCCTGTCAATGGTGAGGCGGACAGCGTCGACTATTTCACGGAAGGAGGTAAGGAGGTTGGTCTGCTCGTGGCTCTTGTCCTGGCCGAGCCCTTCATGCGGGGCAGAGGCCCTGACGCCCCAGATGAGCCTCGTGGAAAGCGGGCCGAGCTTTTCGATGTCCTTGAACTCAGGGGCCTCAAGGAACTTCTCGGTTGCCTGGTCCTGCAGGGCGTTGACGATTATGTCGAGCCCCTGTATTTTCTTTATCTCATTGAGGTCGGTAGTGACATTTATTCTGTGGTTGGGTGCGACCCGGTAGCCAAGCTCCTTGAGCTTGAAGATCATGGCGTCTTTGTTGGGGTCGGCGATGACGCACACCCTCGTCCTTGAGTCGCCCAACAACACCGGCAGGAGCTTCAAGCCTTCCTTGTTCGCCCCTATTATGGCTATGTTCTTGACGTCTCCGGCCATGGTTTACGCCTTCTCGA
>JACPGA010000024.1 GCA_016182705.1 Deltaproteobacteria bacterium | reverse complement strand
GCTCCTTTGAGCCTGGCCCCGTTAACAGGGCCTGTCTCAAAGGGCCACAAACCAGCTATGAGAGCGACTGCGACCATGACAGAGAAAAGAACCGGTACGAGAAACCTCATCTTCGCGCTATTCTTCATTTTTTCAGCATTCATATATTCGCCTTATCTGCTTGAGCTGATCGCGTTTTCGCGAGAAAACGAGCTGTACTCCCATATTCTGTTCATACCGGTTGTAAGCGCGTACCTCATGTATTCTAATCGCAAGAAGATTTTCTCGCAAACATCATTTTCATACATGGTTTTTTTGCCGCTGATGACTTCCCTTGCTGTCTTCATCGCCGCTCAGAAAACCCACCTCAGCGAAAACGACTTTCTTTCGGCCATGGTCCTGTCATGGGCCGTGTTCGTTTGCGGAGGGTTTTGGGCGGTTTACGGGACAAAGGCGGTTCATGCGGCCATGTTCCCAGTCGCTTTTCTACTTTTCATGATACCCCTGCCCGAAACCGCGCTGGACAGTATAACGCGATTTCTCCAGTCCTGGTCGGCGAAAACGGCCTGGCAGATATTTAATATCGCTGGCGCTCCGGTCCAGAGGGACGGGTATTTCTTCCACCTGCCCGGGCTCACGGTCGAAGTGGCGAAACAATGCAGCGGAATAAGGTCGAGCATGGCGCTTTTCATCTCAGGGGTTCTTGCGGCGCACCTTTTCCTAAGGACATGGCCCGCTAAAAGCGCCCTCATAGCGGTCGTGGTGCCTATAGCGGTCCTGAAGAACGGCCTTCGGATCGCGGCGCTTACGCTCTCAGGTTATTACATCGACGAGCGGATGCTCTACGGGAGCCTCCACACGAACGGCGGCATGCTCTTTTTCGCGATTGCCGCGGCTCTTGCCGGAGCGGGCATCTGGTTTCTGCGCTCCATTGAGCGCAAGACGCTCAAAAAAAATGCCGCAGGGGCCTGATGGCCCCTGCGGCAGGTGAAACCGCGGCTTTTTAGAACCTGCGTTTTCTGTTGATTCTCCTGAAGACCGCGATGCCGGTTATCAGCATTGCGAACGAACCAGCCAGCGCCGGATGCTTGAGACCGTAGACTATGGGTGTCAGCGAGTATCTCGTGGCAACCTTGAGCGTCTCATGCCTGGCTATGAAATCGGCCACCGGGGGCGATACCCTGTAGTACAGGTCCACAAAGGAGGCGCCAATCGGGTTTGTGAGGAGCACGTTGTCCCTGAAGGAACGCAGTACCATGACCTCAGGCTCCAGGTAGCTGCCGAAGGCGGCAGTGGCGATAAAGCACCCGCCAACGCTGCCTGAGCTCGCCCCGCCAACAGCGGCGTCAGGGGTTACGGACGCTTCAGTCACGTCCACGGTCGTCATCGAGGTAGCGGTCGCGCCCTGGTTATCCGTCACCTTCACAACCGGGGTGTATTCGCCTGGCGCTGTGTATGTGTACTGGGCCGGTGCGCTGGTGGTAGTTGCGTCTATCGTGCCGTTACCGTCAAAGTCCCATTCGAACTTCACGATGACCCCGTTCGGGTCTGAAGCTGATACATTGAACGTCACCGAGGTACTCGAGCCGTTCTGTGATACGGTCCCGAGTATGGACACTATGATCGGCGGTTTGTTAACGGCAGTCGAGACAGTCACGCTTTCCGGGTTGGAAACCGCGTAGGCTCCGCCGTTGTCCCTGGCCCTTACGCGGGCGCTGTAGGTGCCTGCCACCTGATAGGTGTGCGTGGCTGAGGACGAAACACTCGAATACTCGTATACTCCGTCGCCGTCGAAGTCCCATTCATACCCGGTTATGGACCCGTCGCTGTCGGTCATGGAAGCGCTGAACTGGACCAGCAGGGGCGCCATACCGGTTGCCGGCGAGACCGTGAAGGACGAAACTACGGGCGCGAGGTTGGAGGTAGTAAAGGTGCTGCCGGCAGACACGGCCGTATTACCGGACTTGTCAGTGGATACCACCCTGAAGTTGTAGTTTGTGAAGCTCTGAAGGCCGGTGATCTGAACTGAATGAACAGTCTCGAGCAGGCTGTCGAGCGCAGTGGAGGCCGTATAATTTCCGCTGGAACCGAACTCGACCTGGGTAGTTGACGCCTCATCCGTGGTCCAGGTCACCGTGGCAGAAGAAGCGGTTATGTTCACTACCTGTATGTTGGCTAAGGCTGGCGGCGTCGTGTCAGCCGGGGCCGTTGTCGTGAAAGTAAAATCAGGCGATGTAGTAGTATTGCCGGCCGCGTCTTTGCTTAAGACCCTGTAGTGATAGAGAGTTGATGGCGAAAGGCCGGCTATCGACTGGACATGGCTTGTCGCCAGGGCTGTATCGAGCTGCGTGGTGAAGCCGTACGCGGTGGTCATCCCGTACTGCACCTGCGCACTCGAGGCTTCGTCGGTCATCCAGTTGACGGTAACGGTATCAGGGCCTGTCTTGCCCGTGTACACGCCTGATATGACCGGCCCGGTCACATCATTGGCTATCGATTTCGAGACCTCGCTGGAATAGGCGCTCTCGGTCAGGGCCGTATTATACGCGCTGACAGCGAAAAAATAAGTCGCGTTCGGCAGGTTGGGCCTTGTAGCCCGCCAGGTCCGTGAGCGGCGTACCGTTCGTATATGTTGTGGGCGCGGCCCATGACAGTGTGGCGTCTCCGGCCAGAGCCGGACCTGCTGACATGACAGACATGGCCAGCGCGGCTAAAAACACCTTGATTTTTTCCTTCCTTGGCATCTGCACTTCCTCCTTCTTGATGATAGAAAACCGCCTAAAGGCATGATGATCCTTTGGCGGCTCGGCTAACCTGGAAGCTGGGTGCGCGTGTCAGGAAGTTATATCAGGAGGAGGTGCCCGGTCTTCTTTAGTCCCGTTACTCTGCGTCCCCGGGTTTCCCCGGGTTTGCTCTAAGCAAAGGATCTATAAAGATTTTTCGTGGTCATTGTAATAAAAGCGGACTGCAAGGTATGTGACAACCATCACTGGACAGAGAAGATGGCGTTCTTAGCGACCAGATACTCATTGGAGTCATGGGGTTTTTAAAAAAAGTATTCGCCACCGCCGCGAGGCTTACCTGCCATAGGTATGAGTACATGGACCTGTGGCTTGAGACAACGGAGAAGATAAGCTCCAGGCTGGACACGGCTGAGATCAAAAGCCTTCTGGCCGAAATCTGCGGCCGCTGGGCAGGCGCGTCCCCAGTCCACGTGTGGCTCTTTGATGCAGCCTCGCGCAGTTATACGGCCAATTCCCTGAACATCGAGCCCGGTCTCAGGAGAATAAGAACGGAACATCAGCTTGTTGAGCTTATAAAAGAGGCCTCCGGGCTGCCGTTTTTCCTCAAGGGGGCGCTTACCCCGAAAGAGTTCAACAGACTTGCCGCGCCGTTGAACGCCCAGGTCTGCGTCCCGCTCATAGCTCACAGGGAGATAACCGGATTTCTGCTCGCGGGGAAACAGGGCCGGGCCGCTTATTCTGAAAGCGATCTTCGCGTACTCGGAGCGATAGCGGCACAGGCAGCCATACAGGTAAAAAACATCCGCCTGAGCGGCGAGCTCCTGGACATGAGGGAGTCCGACCAGTTCAACAGGATGTCCTCGTTTGTCGCCCACGACCTGAAAAACCTCACAAACTCGCTGGCGCTTCTCGGGCACAATGCCAGGGGCAACATTGGAGACCCGGCTTTCCAGCGAGAGGCGTTGAAGGCAATAGACGCGACTGTCGTCAAAATGCGCTCTGTCGTGGACAAGATGGCGGGCGGGCTTCGCTCGCTTGAAGTAAACCCCGGCTGGTGCGACATACGGGCCGTATTCGCGCGGGCATCGAGGCGTCTGCCTTCCGGAGCTTACGCCAAGCTCAGGGTCGATGAAGGGCACAGCCTTCCCTGCATGATAGATGAAGAGCTTGTCGAGACGGTATTCCTGAACATACTGACCAACGCGTCTGAAGCTACGGCCGACGGCGAACAGATACGCGTTTCGTTCCATAAGGAACGCGCCGCGCTTGCCGTGGTCATCTCGGATAACGGCTCGGGCATCCCAATGCCTTTCCTGGAGAACGGCCTGTTCAGGCCTTTCAGGACTACGAAAAAAGACGGCTTTGGCGTAGGCCTTTACCAGTGCAAAACCGTAATGGAAGCGCACGGGGGGACAATAGAAGTAGAAAGCGAGGAAGGCAAAGGCGCCACGTTCACACTGAAGTTCCCTGTAACTTTCGAATACGCCGAAGGCAAAGCCTGTTAAGGGAGAAAGCCCACTGGTGCAAAAACACAAGCTCCTCATCATAGAAGACGACGACACGCTGAGGGTGCAGATGCAATGGGCGCTGGCTGAGATGTACGACGTGCTGCCCGCTGCTGAGCCGGAGGCGGCCCTGCAGGCCCTTCAGTCTGCCCAGCCCTCGCTCGTGACGCTTGACCTGGGGCTGCCTCCCAACCCCAGTGACGCGAGCGCAGGGTTTCGCCTCCTGGGGAAGATACTCCAGCACTCCCCGCTCGCGAAGATAATTGTCGTAACGGGCAACTCGGGCAGGGAGCTCGCAATGAAAGCCATATCCCAGGGCGCGCACGATTTCATGGTAAAGCCGGTCGACATCGATGAACTCAAAATAATCCTGAAACGCGCTTTGTACATACATTCGCTCGAATCGGAACAGGCGCGAGTTCAGCACGCCCGGGAAAGCCGTGATTTCGAGGAGATCCTGGGTCTGAGCGCCGGAATGCAGGACGTTTTCTCGACTATCAGGAAAGTCGCCGCCACCGACGTCCCGGTCCTTGTTACCGGCGAGAGCGGCACAGGCAAGGAGCTTGTCGCGCGGGCCATCCACCATGACAGCATCAGGAAGAGCCGGCCTTTCGTTCCGATTAACTGCGGCGCGATACCCGAAACTCTTCTTGAGAGCGAGCTGTTCGGCCATGAACGTGGAGCCTTTACCGGCGCACACGCGCAAAGAAGCGGAAGAATAGAGATGGCGCAGGGCGGCACGCTGTTTCTCGATGAAATAGCCGACCTCCCCCTGCCCCTTCAGGTCAAGGTGCTCCGGTTTCTTCAGGACCACAAGATAGAAAGAGTCGGCGGCAGGGGGTCGATAAACATGGACGTAAGAGTCGTCGCCGCTGCCAACAAATGCCTCAAAAAGCTCGTAATGGAGGGAAAGTTCAGGGAAGACCTTTACTACAGGCTCGGGGTCGTGAATATCGAAGTCCCGCCGCTTCGCGAGCGCGGGGAAGACATAGTGCTGCTCGCGAAGGCATTTCTCAACAGGTACTCGGCCACCTCCCCACGGCAGAAGGCCCTGAGCGCGGAAGCCGTCGATACGATAAACGCCTACAACTGGCCCGGCAACGTGCGGGAGCTGGAAAACCGGGTAAGGCGTGCCGTGACTTTTGCGGAAGGCTCTCTCGTCAGGCCGTCTGACCTGGGCTTCGGGCCGGCGGACGAAACAGGGCAGAACCTCGACCTCAAGAAGGCCAAGGAAGACCTGGAACTCAAGTTCGTGCAGATGGCGATAATAAAACACAACGGCAACATCAGCAAGGCGGCCGAAGAACTCGGCCTCAGCAGGCCTACTGTGCACCACATAATAAAAAAATACAATATGCTTGAATCCGTAAGAAAGGGGTGAAAATGTCCGAGCACTTCAAAAAGACTCTGAGCAGGATCGAGCAGAAAACCGCGAGAATCGGCGTAATCGGCCTTGGTTATGTAGGGCTCCCGATTGTACTGAGATTTTGCGAAGAAGGCTACAAGGTGACTGGCTTCGACGTGGACCGCTCGAAAGTCGACGCCCTCAACTCCGGCGGCTCCTATATCAAGCACATACCGGCCGAAAAAGTCACCTCGTTCGTAAAAGCCAGGGCTTTCAGCGCGACCACCGACACCTCCGCGCTGTCAAAAATGGACGCGGTCATTATCTGCGTGCCGACTCCGCTTTCCGACAAGCGTGAGCCGGACCTGAGCCATGTCAGGAGCTCGGCTGAGGAGGCCGCGAGATACCTGCGTCGCGGACAGTTTATTTCCCTTGAATCGACCACGTATCCCGGCACCACGGAAGAGATGCTCCTGCCATTGCTGACCCAGGGCGGCATGAAAGCGGGAAAAGACTTCTTCCTTGCTTTTTCGCCAGAAAGGGAAGACCCCGGAAGGGCCGACTACACGACAAGGAACACGCCTAAGATAATAGGCGGGATCACCGAAAAATGCACGCGCCTCGGCGCCGCGCTTTATTCAAAGATAATACACGAGGTCGTGCCGGTATCTTCAACAAGGGTAGCCGAGATGTCCAAGCTTCTGGAAAATATCTACAGGTCGGTAAACATAGCCCTCGTAAACGAGCTCAAGATGCTGTGCGACAGGATGAAAATAGATATCTGGGAAGTCATCGACGCGTCAAACACCAAGCCGTTCGGGTTCCAGGCTTTTTATCCAGGCCCCGGTCTCGGCGGCCACTGCATACCCATAGACCCGTTCTATCTCACGTGGAAAGCAAGGGAGTACGACTTCTCGACGAGGTTCATAGAACTCGCCGGGGAGATAAACACGAACATGCCCTATTACATCGTCTCGAAGGTTATGGAGGCGCTTAACTCGAACAGCAGGAGCATAAAAGGCGCGAACATACTCATCCTCGGCCTGGCCTACAAAAAAAATGTGGACGACCTCAGGGAGTCCCCTTCCCTCGAACTCATAAGGATACTCAAGCACAAGGGCGCGAAGGTCGCCTACAACGACCCTTATGTGCCTCTGGCCGTGCATCACAAAAACGGCCTGAAAATGCGCTCGGTCCCGCTTTCGCTCAAGGGCATTAAAAAGTACGACTGCGTCATAGTGGCCACCGACCATTCGACCTACGACTACCGCTGGATAGCCTCGAACAGCAAACTCGTCGTAGACACCAGAAACGCGATGGCAGGCATAAAGGCCGCAAACATCGTGAAGGCCTGAGGGCAGAAATAAATGGCAAAACCAGGACTCCTTATATTCGACGGCGACGAAACTGCGAGGGGACAGATGCGCTGGGCCTTCTCAAAGGACTACGACATCTTTGAAGCCGCAACAAGGGCCGAGGCCGTTGATATCGCGCGGACCGGGCAGGTCCCGGTCGGAATAATGGACCTGGGGCTGCCGCCCAAGCCCTTCGAAGCGGCTGAAGGGGTCAGGGCCGTAAGGGATATCCTGTCGGTAAATCCCATTTTCAAGGCCGTTGTCGTCACTGGCCTCGGTGAAAGGGACGACGCCTTGAGAGCTATAGATTTGGGAGCCTTTGATTTTTTCACGAAGCCCATATCCATAGAAGAGGTAAGGCTTACAGTCAGGAGGGCGCTCCATACGCACAGGCTCCAGATGGAGAGCATGGGCGGGCAGCCAGGGGCTTCATGGCCCGGAGAGATCATAGGCCTCAGCCAGCCCATGCAGGAAGTCTTCAGCAAAGTCAGGAAGCTCGCCGAAGTGAACATCCCCGTTCTCATTCAAGGCGAGAGCGGCACGGGCAAGGAAACTCTTGCCAGGGCGGTTCACAGGATAAGCAGCAGGCATTCCATGCCGTTCGTTAAGGTCGCCTGCGACTCGATGCCCGAGCCTGTACTGGCAGAAGAGCTTTTCGGCCGCGGGGCCGAGCAGGGAAAGCAGAGAAGAAAAGGCTGGCTGGAACTCGCCGACGGCGGCACCCTTTACCTTGAAGAGGCAGGCGTGCTCAGTCCGGCGATCCAGAAAGAGTTGCAGGAGCGCCTGTTCGCGCGCTCAACGGACAAGCACTCTTCGTTTGAGGGCCGCGCTGACACGAGAGTAATCTCATCGTCAACGAGGGACTTGAAAGCAATGGTCAGGGCCGGTGATTTCTCTCAAGAGCTCTACAACAGGCTCGGCATAATAACTCTTTCAATTCCTCCGCTTCGTGACCGGGGCGAAGACATATATATGCTCTCGCTTTACTTCCTGAAAAAGCATTCTAAAGAGCTGGCCCGGCCTGTCATGGGATACGCGCCGGGTACGGCCGATGCGATGGCTGAATACGCGTGGCCGGGAAAGGTGCGCGAGATGGAAAACAGGATAAGGCGGGCCGTATCGCTCAGCGGAAAAAAGGAGATAACCTCTGAGGACCTTGCTATCCCGGCTTGCGCGGGAGGGCCGGACAACGCCGGGGCAAGCCTTACAGATACCAGGGAGGCCTTCAGGAAGAGGATGATAAACGAAGTGCTTGGCCGCAACTTCGGCAATGTCTCAAGGACGGCTAACGAGCTCGGAATCAGCAGGCAGTACCTTTCCAGACTCATAGCTCGTTTCAATATAAAAATCAGCAGGTAAAAAAACAACAAGGAGAGCCTATGAAGAGAAAGTCATGTCTTGCAGTTGCCGCTTTTCTTGCGGCAGGTTTTACGCAGGCCGACGCTTTCGCCGCGCAATTTTCTTATGGCGACGTGTTCGCCTCGGTCAACAACGGACAGGTGCGCCACTACGGCGCGGATGGGACCCTGCTGGAGACCCTGAACACAGGAGTCGGGGGCCTGACAACAGGACTTGGCTTTGACCCTGGCGGAAACCTGTATGTGTCGAACCACACCAACGGCTCCATAACCCGCTTTTCAGCGGACGAAGTGCACAGCGCGTCACAGTTCGGCGTAAACCTCAGTATAAAGAAGCCTGAAGGCATCATCTTCGACAACTCAGGGAACCTTTGGGTCGGCAGCGGCTGCTGCGGGGACATAAAAAAGCTCGACTCCAACGGCAACAACGTTTTTTCGCTTAATACTGGAAGAAGGGCGGATTGGATACAGCTCAATCAGGACGAGAGCAAGATCTATTATTCGGAAGATGTGCATAACGGCATAAAGACGATCGATATCGCCACAGGCGCGCACGAGACGCCCTTGAGCTCAAGGTACGGCTTTGCCCAGTTCCAGCTTTTGCCTGACGGCGGCATAATCGCCGCCCACAAGGGAACGGTTAAAAAGCTGGACAGCCTGGGCAGGCTCGTCGCCTCTTACGACGTGGCAGGCGTTGACAAGTGGTTCGCCCTCGACCTCGACACGGATATCGAGTCATTCTGGGCTGGCAGCTACCAGAACGATACCCTCTACAGGTTCGATATCGCGACTGGCACTGTGCTCCAGACTATCGATACCGGACTTGGAGGCGAACACCTGTACGGGGTCGCGGTTTACACAGGTGGACAGCCGCAGCTGGCGAGTCTCAATACCAAGGTGCCGGAACCGGCAACGATGAGCCTGCTTGCGCTCACAGCGACAGGGCTCTTTTTCAGCCGGAGGCGCTCCAGAAACTCCTGATGAAAAAGGGACGCCGCAAGGCGTCCCTTTTTTTTCGCTCGAGCCCTGCGGACAGCGGATTTCAGGTATATACTCTCCCCTAAAGTTAAAATTAAGGAGATATAGATGAAAAGGCTCCTGTTTACTCTCCTCGCGGCTGCCGTACTCACCGCAGCGGGCCCGTTGGGGCCTACTGACGCCCTGGCGATACCGTCCCAGCCGGACTTCACGCGCAACGGCGCGCTGCACACAGAAGCGCTCGAATCCCTCAAAAAAAGCGACTACGGGAAGGTGGTCGAGATAGAGACAAGGCTTGCAAGTGAAGACCCCGGCGACCTGACGGCAAGATACATACTCGCCATAGCCTACCTCGGGCTTGGCAATGAAAAAGAGGCGGTCTCGCAGGCCGAGAAGGCCTATAAG
The DNA here is from genome assembly GCA_016182705.1 of Deltaproteobacteria bacterium. Lineage (GTDB taxonomy): Bacteria > Desulfobacterota > GWC2-55-46 > GWC2-55-46 > GWC2-55-46 > GWA2-54-12. Next base: position 1,122 of record JACPGA010000024.1, on the reverse strand, counting down.
GCAGACCCGGCCTTCGCGGGCGACATCTACGGGGCGATGGGCAGGTATTACATAACAAAACGCCGCTTCCATAAGGCACTCACATACCTTCAGCGCTCGCTCGAACTCAAGGAAGAACCGTCCGTCATAAAGCACATCGCCACGATTTATCTCGGCCAGGGGCTCCTCGGCAACGCGAAGACGTACCTTGAAAAACTCCTCCCGACAGAGCCTGACTACCTGAACCTCAGCAGGATATACCTGGCGGAAGCGGATTTCCCGAATGCGGTTAAATACGCGCGGGAGGCATTGAAGAACGACAACCGCGCAACAGGGGCATACCTTGTCCTCGGCACCGCCTCTCTGCTGACCGGAAAAACAGACGAAGCCTACTCCAACTTCCTTATCCTGAAACAGACCAACCCGGAGTTTTTTCTAACTTCATACTTCATCGGCCTCATAAAGACCCTGCAGAAGGACTACGACGGGGCCTACGAGAATTTCCAAAGCCTTATAAACGTCGCGCCCGGAATAAAAGAGGGCTACCTGAACGCAGCAGCGGCCATGCACCTGAAGGGCGATCTTGTAAAAGCCAGGCAGATGGCTGAAAAGGCGGTAGAGCAGGACCCGCTCGACCCGGCGGCCCGGCTCGCGCTCGGGAATATTTTCTCATCGCTCAAGGACTTCAAGGCAGCGAAAGCCGAATACATGAAATCAGCGGATTTCTTCCCTGACTTCGGGGCCCAGTCGTTCGACCCGGAAGTATACTTCAGGGAAGACGGGTCAGCTGCGGCCCTTACATTAGCGGTGCTCCTGAACAGGGCCGGGCTCTACAGCGAAACTTCCGCTCTTGTAAGCTCCTCCAGTCCTTCGAACCCGTTCCTCAGGGCTGCCGCTGCCCGTGCGCGCGAAAAGCTCGGCCAAAAAAGCGAAGCCGAAAAGGAATACCGGAAGATACTTTCCGAGTTCCCCGGACTCTCGACCGCCCTGGCCGGCCTTGGCGAGTTGTATGACAGTATGAAAGAGCCAAAAAAAGCCGCCGAGTCGTACATGCTCGCGGCGGAAAGGACTCCTGGCGTCAAGCTGAGGCTCAAGCTCGCCGAACTCTATGCCTCCGCCGGGGAAGTAGACAAAGCGGCGGAC
>JACPGA010000211.1 GCA_016182705.1 Deltaproteobacteria bacterium | reverse complement strand
GCGAAGGAGAAGGTCAGCAAGAACCGTTTCAGCCACATAAAGGTCCTGAACATGGACGCCATGAAGATCGCCTTCAGGGACGACAGCTTCGACAAGGTGTTCATCTCGCACGTTGTCACGGTTGTTCCCGACCCTTACCAGCTCATGAGCGAAGTAAGGCGCGTGTGCAAGAAGGGCGGCCAGGTGGTGATAGTAAACCACTTCAAGTCGAGCAACAAGATAGTCGAGCTGGTCGAAAAGCTCATAAATCCCGTGTGCAAGAAAATCGGCTGGAGGTCTGACCTTTGCCTGAACGAGTTCATAAGGCGTTCCGGCCTCAACGTCAGACAGAAATATATGCTGAAGAAACTGGATTTCTGGCACATACTTTTCGCGACAAACGAGAAATAAACCGCTACGGTGCAATCCAGGGATAATATCCTTTCCGGCCATTCGGTACAGCCGATGGAGGCCGGAGACCTCGATGAGATACTCGAGATCGAGCAGGCGTCCTTTCCCAGGCCCTGGACCAGGGCCATGTTCGAAGGCGAGCTTGGAAACCCTGTGTCTGTCTCCTACACACTGAAGGTCAGACCTGAAGAGGGCAAGGAAGAGATAGGCGGCTACGTGGTGCTCTGGGTCGTCCATGGCGAGGCCCATATACTCAACATTGCCGTGAACCCGAAGTACAGGGGCAAAGGCATCGCCACCCGGCTTCTGGTGGTCATGCTGGAGCTCATGAGGCGCAACCTGGTCTACGAAGTATTTCTCGAGGTCAGGGTCTCGAACACCGCGGCAAGAAACCTTTACGGAAAGTTCGGCTTCAGGGAATCTTTCGTAAGAAAAAAATACTACGGCGACGAGGACGCGATAGTCATGGTCCTCGACCTGTGAGCGAATATGCAGTCGGTTGAATCGAAAATCCTATACAACGACAGGCTTGCCGAAGGATATTACAGGCTCGGCCTTTCGTGGAAGACACCTGAGGTCAAGGCAGGGCATTTCGTCATGCTGCGCGTATCCGACGGCATGGACCCGCTCCTGAGGCGTCCTTTCGGTGTTTTAAGGCTTATCGGCGCGAAGGGCAAGGCATCCAGAGGGACCGGCATCGAGCTCCTCTACAGGGTCGTCGGCAGGGGTACAGGCATACTTTCCGCCAAAAGGCCGGGCGAGACGCTCGGAATTCTGGGGCCGCTGGGCAACGGGTTCCCTGTCCCGGATAAGGGGCAGAAGGTTATAATGGTCACGGGCGGGATGGGTATAGTGCCGCTGCATATGCTCGCCCAAAGGCTCGGACAGGGCACGCTCCTTTTCGGGGCGAGGTCGAAAAAAGAGACCTTTCTCCTGGAAGACTTCAAGGGGTTGGGCCTCAAGATAAAAACAGCGACCGAGGACGGGAGCGCGGGCGCGAAGGGGCTTGTAACGGCCCTCCTTGCAAAGGAGCTCGCACCTGAGTGTGTCGTATACGCATGCGGGCCCATGGGCATGCTCAAGGCGGTCAGCCGCTTGTGCGCCGCCGAGGGCGTTAAATGTTTCGTATCGCTTGAGCGCTCGATGGCCTGCGGCATAGGCGTGTGTCTCGGTTGCGCCGTGAGGACGATAAACCACGAAGCCCGCGAGAACCGCAATTACAAGATGGTCTGTTCGGACGGCCCGGTGTTCGACAGCAGGGACATAGATTGGGAACTCCTCTGAAGAAAAAACTTCCGAAAAACCCGCTTGAAGTGACGATCGCCGGAATGAAGTTCAAAAACCCGGTCATGACAGCCTCAGGCACCTTCGGCTATGGAGCCGAGTTCGCGCCTTACACAGCCCTTGAAAAGCTCGGGGCCATTGTCGTGAAAGGCCTGTCGCTTTATCCCAGGCAGGGCAACCCCGGCCCGAGGATAGTCGAGACACCGTGCGGCATGCTCAACGCCATCGGGCTGCAGAACGTGGGCGTTGACGAGTTCATTGAAAAAAAGCTTCCGCTGTTAAAGGGCGTGAAGACGCACATAATAGCCAACATCTTCGGCGAGACTATAGAAGATTACATGGAAGTGGCAAGAAGGCTTGACCGCGTCAAGGGAGTCTCCGCTCTTGAGATAAACATCTCCTGCCCCAACGTCAAAAAAGGCGGCATAGTCTTCGGCACGGACCCGCAGGAGGCGTTCAGGGTCGTCTCGGCCATAAGAAAGTCAACGAGCCTTCCCCTCATAACAAAGCTCTCGCCTAACGTCACCGACATAAAGGTAATGGTAAAGGCCGCTGAAGACGCTGGTACCGACGCCATCTCCCTCATAAACACATTGACCGGCATGGTCATAGACGTCGAGAAAAGAAGGCCGGTGCTGGCCACGGCCACAGGCGGGCTCTCAGGGCCTGCCATAAGGCCTGTTGCCGTGAGGATGGTCTGGCAGGCGGCTTCCGTGGCCCGTGTGCCATTGATCGGCATGGGCGGCATAATGAACGCTCAGGACGCCCTCGAATTTATAATAGCCGGTGCCGCTGCCGTACAGGTCGGGACGGCAAGCTTCATCGACCCGGACGCGGCCGTGAAGGTCGCCTCTGGCCTTGAAGAGTACACACAAAGGCACGGGATCAGGATAAAGGAGCTTACGGGCTCTCTCAAGCTGGCTTGAGCCTTTTTCGTAAATCCGCTTTTATGTTGCAAAAAAAGTACATCAGCGATATTTTGAAACAAAAT
>JACPGA010000210.1 GCA_016182705.1 Deltaproteobacteria bacterium | reverse complement strand
TAAGGCCGATGGCGAGGATAGCTACAAAAATAATCATCTCAGCGAAGATGAAGACCGAGATGCTCTTGTCTGTCAGGAGTACTGCCCAAGGGAATAGAAAGAGCGTTTCGACGTCGAATATTACGAAGAGTATGGCGATGATGAAAAAGTGGACCCTGAAGTGGCCCCCGGTGGCTTCCCCGATGGGCTCCATGCCGCACTCCCACGGGGCAAGCTTCTCCCTGTAGGGGTTCCTGGGACGCATGAGAAAACTTGCGAACAGGGCTCCGATGGCCATCGTTGTGGCGAAGCCGATCATTATGAGTATTGGCAAGTAGGAAAGAAGCATCCTAAACCCGTTCCTTTACACCACAGCGGAGTCGCGTTCACGGCACGATAAGGTGCCAATTGTTACGAAAAGTTCGTTAGGGTAGGTTGAAAGATAAAACAACTCTCAACCTTTGTCAAGAATAAAAATGTATACTGTATACATTAAATTTGTTTCTTTACCCCTGCTTGACCACAACCCGCCGGAATACCTTGGTTATCCTAAAAAGCTCAGTTTGAAAAAAGGTCCTTGCGCCTGTCCCTGAATATATCGTTCAGGGGAGTTATGAGCTTTTTTCTGGCCCGGGCGGGGTCTATTTCAACTGCCGATGCCTCTTCCCGTTTCGACCCGGCCCGCGCAAGCACCTCTCCGTCAGGGGAAGTTACCTGGCTCGTGCCTATGAACTTTAACAGTTTGCCATCGACCCTCTCTTCAGTGCCTACCCTGTTGGCGGTAATGGTGAAGACCCTGTTCTCCAGCGATCTGGTTATCATGGCCTGCGGGCAGTAGGGCAGCACGAGGTTCGACGGGTGACAGATGATTTGCGCGCCCTGCAGGGCAAGAGTCCTGGCGGCCTCCGGGAAAAGCCAGTCAAAGCATATCATCATGCCGACCCTCACCTTCCCGGCCTTGTATACTTTAAAGGGAGTGTCGCCCTTCGTGAATATCTTCTTCTCGTCCCAGAAAAGGTGCGCCTTCCTGTAAGTAGCGATAAGTCCCCTGGGGCCGACCAGCACAGCCGAGTTGTAGGCCTTCTTCCCGGCCCTCTCGGCAAGCCCGGCGACTATGTAAGCGCCGGTGGCCTTCGCGGCCTCGATAAGAGTGCGCGTCGCGTAACCTGAAGGGAGCTCCTCCGCAAGCTCCAGAAGCTCTTTTTTAGACCGGAACTGATAACCGGTGGAGAAAAGCTCCGGCAGGACTATCAGAGAGGCGTCAAGCTTCGCTATCTTCGATACTGCCTTATCTACATTTGACTGCACCTCTCCAAAAACAGGCGAGGTCTGCACGAATGCGGCTTTCAACTGCGCTCCTTTTAAGTCAGGAATAATAATTCTGTGCTGGATTGCAGGCTATGATAAATACATTTAACGGGCTTGTCAAGAGAGCGGGAACAGGGAGACTTCAGAAGAGCGGGAGAATGAACTGGGAGTTGTGAAGGAAGGGAGACAGACATCTCTGACTGCCGCCCTTCCAGCCTGAAACCTTTTTAGCGGCAGCAGCCTGACTTCTTCGGAGCGGCCTTCTTTGTTTCTTTCTTTGCGGCCGCCTTTTTCTTCGGAGCTGCCTTCTTTACCGTTGCCATTTACTTCCTCCTTTTGTTTTGGTGTTAGCAAAACCAGGAACTAACATCCTTGTATCACTACAGTTTATCGGTGTCAATGCAATTTTCTTTAATGATTTCTTCGCTCAACAGGGCAATGAAGCGCCCTGACGGAATCCAAAGAGGTCTTGCAAGAGGGCCCCATGTGTGTTAATTAAACTTTTCAGTCAAAAGGAAAAGGGGGCATGAACATGTCCATCGACAAAAAAGACGTTCTGCACGTAGCTGACCTCGCCAGACTGGCCCTCACGGACAAGGAGATCGACCTTTACACCGCCCAGCTGCAACGGATACTGGGCTACGTGGAAAAGCTCTCCGAGCTCGACACCAAAGGCGTTGAGCCCACGACTTACACGGTACCGTTGAAGACCGCTTTCCGCGAAGACGAAGCGAAAGAGTCCCTCTCCCGCGAAGACGCCCTCTGGAACGCGCCCGAAGAAGACCGGGGCTGCTTCAAGGTTCCGCAGATAATCGAATAGAAAATCGAGTCAAGGAGTATGTTCTTGGATCTCACAACCCTTACCATAAAAGAACTTTCGGAGAAGCTCCGCAAAAAAGAGACTTCTTCGGTAGAGGCCACTAAAGCCTATTTGAAGCGCATTGAAGAAACCGAAGGCAAGGTGCACGCCTTCGTGACAATCACGCCAGACGACGCGCTCGCAATGGCCGAAGCCGCTGACAAAAGAATAGCCGCCGGGCAGGCGGCCCCGCTTACGGGCATACCGATCGCCTTGAAAGACATCTTCTGCACAAAGGGCGTCAGGACAACCTGCTCTTCGAAGATACTCGAAAACTTTGTCCCGCCCTATGACGCGACAGTCGCCAGGAAGCTCAAGGAAGCCGGAGCAGTCATACTCGGCAAGAACAACATGGACGAGTTCGCGATGGGCTCGTCTACCGAAAACTCGGCCTTCCATAAAACCTTGAACCCCTGGGCCCTGGACAGGGTCCCGGGCGGAAGCTCGGGAGGGTCAGCCGCCGCTGTAGCGGCTGGCGAGTGCGCGGCTTCCATGGGTACTGACACTGGCGGGTCGATAAGGCAGCCAGCGTCCTGCTGCGGCGTCGTGGGTTTGAAGCCCACCTACGGGAGGGTGTCGCGTTTCGGCATGATAGCCTTCGCGTCGTCCCTTGACCAGGCTGGCCCGCTCACAAGGAGCGTAGAGGACGCGGCGATAGTCCTCCAGGCCATCGCCGGACATGACAAGTCTGATTCGACCTCCATCGACACCCCCGTGCCAGACTACCTGGCCGGAATAGGAAAGGGCGTCAAGGGACTCAAGGTAGGCATACCGAAAGAATACTTCATTGAGGGCATGGACCCTGATGTCGAGTCCGCCATAAGAAAAGCCCTCGATGTGTTGAAAGGGCTCGGCGCGGAGCTTGTCGAAGTGACTCTTCCGCATACCCAGTACGCCGTGGCCGTCTACTATCTCGTGGCGACTGCTGAAGCGTCGAGCAACCTCGCGCGCTACGACGGCGTGAAATACGGCCTCAGGGTGAACCAGACAGGCGGGCTTCTCGATATGTACAAGAGGACGAGGGACGCCGGATTTGGAGATGAGGTCAAAAGAAGGATAATGCTCGGCACCTATTCTCTTTCCGCCGGGTACTACGACGCCTATTACAAGAAAGCGGCCGAAGTAAGGACGCTCATAAAGAACGACTTTGACGAGGCCTTCAAGGCGTGCGATATCATCGCCACGCCTACCGCCCCTTCCGCCGCCTTCAAGATAGGCGAAAGGGTTGAAGACCCGCTTACCATGTACCTCTCGGACATATTCACCATCTCCTGCAACCTCGCGGGCATACCTGGCATCTCGGTGCCATGCGGGTTTACGAAGGATAATCTGCCCGTTGGGTTGCAGCTCCTCGGCAAGTCCCTTGACGAAGAGACGGTGCTCCGGGCGGCGTACTCGTATGAACAGGCAGGCGGCTGGCTCGGCAGAAGGCCCACGCTGTAAACAACTATTAAGGACATTGATGATATGAAATTCGAACCGGTAATTGGCCTCGAAGTCCACGCCCAGCTCCTGACCGACTCCAAGCTCTTCTGCGGCTGCTCGACAAAGTTCGGCGCGGAGCCGAACACGCAGGTCGACCCGATATGCCTCGGCATGCCCGGGGTGCTCCCGGTCCTGAACAGGAAGGCTGTCGAGTTCGCCATAAAGATGGCTCTGGCGGTCGAATGCGAAGTGAAGCACAAAAGCGTCTTCGCCAGGAAGAACTACTTCTACCCTGACCTGCCCAAGGGCTACCAGATATCCCAGTACACAGAGCCTGTGGCCGAGAAGGGCCGCCTTGAGATAGACGTGGACGGGGCGAAAAAGACCATCGGCATAACCCGCATCCACATGGAAGAGGACGCCGGAAAGCTCCTCCACGGAGAAGGGCCGCAGGACGCGGCGTTCAGCTTCGTTGACCTCAACCGCACTGGCGTGCCGCTTATCGAGATAGTCAGCGAGCCTGATATCCGCTCAGCTGACGAGGCGCAGGCCTACCTCAAGGCCCTCCGTGACATACTCGTATATCTCGGCATCTGCAGCGGCAACATGGAAGAAGGGAGCTTTCGCTGCGACGCGAACATCTCCGTGAGGCCGGTTGGAACCGAGAAGTTCGGCACGAGAGGGTTGGAACCGAGAAGTTCGGCACGAGAGCGGAACTCAAGAACATGAACTCGTTCAAGTTCGTAAAGGAAGCCATAGACTACGAGATACAGCGACAGGTAGACCTTATCGAGTCCGGCGGCAAAGTCATCCAGGAAACTCGCCTTTTCGATTCGGCAAAGGGCATAACCGCCTCCATGAGGTCAAAGGAAGAGGCGCACGACTACAGGTACTTCCCCGACCCTGACCTCCTTCCGCTCGTCGTGACTGACGAGCTCATAAATGAAGTGCGCTCGACCCTTCCCGAGCTTCCCAGGGCCAGAAGGGAAAGGTTCGTCTCGGAATACGGCATACCGGCTTATGACGCAGGTGTGCTGACCGCCTCCCGCGACTTGGCCGATTACTATGAGCAGGCCGTGAAAGAGACCGGAGAGCCGAAACTGTCTTCAAACTGGATAATGGGCGAGCTCCTGAGGCTTCTGAACGAAGACAACAGGGACGTCAAGGACTGCCCCATAAGCCCAAGCGGCGTGTCCGATATAATAAAGATGGTCAAGGGCGGACAGATAAGCGGCAAGATGGCCAAGGAAGTCTTC
>JACPGA010000209.1 GCA_016182705.1 Deltaproteobacteria bacterium | reverse complement strand
TACCGTTATGAAGGGCTGGACGACGTCCGGGTCGAACTGCTTGTTGAAGTTCGCCTTTACCTCATCCATAGCCTCCCTGAACGACAGTCTCGGCCTGTATGGCCTGTCGGTCGTCATGGCGTCAAACGCGTCGACCAGGGCCATTATCCTCGCGCCCAGGGGGATATCAGACCTCTTGAGCCTGTCCGGATAACCGGAGCCGTCCACCTTTTCGTGGTGGTTCCTTGTCATCATGGGTATCCCCTTCCAGGGGAACTTTATCTTGGAAAGGATCTCATAGCCCACGACCGGGTGCGAATTGAGCTCCCTGCACTCGTAGCTCGTAAGCGGGCTCGCCTTGTTTATGATGGTCTTGTCCACCGCTATTTTGCCGATATCATGGAGAAGCCCGGCTATCCTTATGCCCTCGACGTCTTCGTTCGCCCAGCCCATCTCCCGGGCTAACACCGCGCTGTAGGCCGATACTCTGTGCGAATGGCCCCTTGTATAGGAGTCCTTCGCGTCGATCGAGGCGGCGAAAGCGTGGATGGTGTCGTAATAAATCCTGCGGAGGTTCTCGTACAAGCCCTTGTTTTCATTGTACTTGTGCATGAGCTTCATAAGAAGCATGTGACTGTGAAGAGAGAAAGATATATGCTGGGCCATGACCGAAAGGAGCTGGCAGTCATAAACCGAATAGTCCTCCCCGGAGAACTTGCCGTTTATGGCTATGAAGCCCAGAAGCTCGTCTTTCACGACCAGGCAGGCCAGCATGCGGGTGTCGAGCTTTTCAAGTATCTCGGCGGCCCCTCCCAGCACCTCGGAAGGGTGCGCCGCTACCGCGTCCTTGCCGAGCCTTATGAAGGCCCCTCCGACATCCCCCAGGCCCTTTGAGGCTATGGGCGAGAAGACGCCCCTGTCCTGGTCGAACTGGAATATGACCCCCTTGGTCGCGGAAAAAGAGCCCATTACCATGTAAAGGGAGGACTTCACGACCCTTGTGAAGTCTTTCGGCGAGGTTATCTCCTCTCCGAGCTCAGCCAGCGTGTTCAGATTGAATAGGAGCTTTTCAAGGCTCAGGTCCGTCTGCAGCATCAGTCAACCTCCTTCATGGACAGCGCGCCGCTCACGTTGTCACCATCTCCTGCGGGACGCGTCCGTTCACGGCGTCCTCTTCAGTGTCGAAAATCTCTATATGCCTGGTGAGCCCGACTATGCTGAAGATGTCGTAGTTGACCCGCTTCAAGCCGGAAAAAGCTATCCTTGCCTTGCAGTCCCTGACCTTCTCTATTATTCCTATGAGTATCGAAACGCCTATGGAGTTCACGAGGTCGGTCTCGGAAAAGTCGATGACTATACTGGTAAAGCCCCGCTCCATATAGCTCGCGCACAGGTCTTCGAGCTTCTCGCCTTCTATGTCATTTATGTAATTGTCGGAGTATATGACGACAGCGTCGCCTACTTCCTTGAAGTTCCTATACTTCTTGACCATTCCTGCCGTCTCCTTTTTTTACCAGGTACTTCACCAGCACTATCTTGGCGCCTCCCCTGACCTTTTCCATCCTCACCTCGTCCATGAGCCCGCGCATGAGCTCGAAACCCCAGCCCCTTTTGCGCGGCAAAGCCGCGTCAGGGTCGGAGGCGGCGGCGCTTCCGGGCTTGTCGAAGTCCACGCCCCCGTTCTGGACGTGTATGGTGAGCCTGTCAACGGACGATACGAACCTCAGGAATACCTTGGCCGCCTTGTTCCTGCTGTGCTCAAAACCGTTTATGCATGCCTCGACGAGAGCGGCCTTTATCTGGCCTATGGCGACTTCGTCAAAGCCCATCTCGGTGCCTATCTCTTCAACAGCCCTCGCGGCCACCAGCTCGGCTTTTATGGCCGAAGGGAGCACGACCTCGAACTCCTTGACCGGGACGATCTTTTCGGCTGACCTGAGCCTTGCGGCGCCATCCGGGTCAACGAGCCCTTCCTTTATTATCCTGAGCTGAACCGGGTCAGAGGAATAGACCCCTTCGGCTTCGATTTTCTTTTGGGACTCGAAGGTAAAGCCCTCTTTTCCTATCATCCAGCGCACTACCCTGGCGGCCCTGAAGTTCTCCCTCAATATCTGGGACCTGCGGAGGAAGTTGTCGATATCGCCAAGGTTCACCGGTGCGGCAGAGTCCTTTACAGACACTATCCAGACCACTTCGCTGCCTGAGTCATACCTGCCGTTCTGGAAGCCGTGGGCGATAAGTATCGGAGGGCCAGCCTCGCCTGATTCGCGGCGGACCGTATCAAAGCAGCCCACTACCTGCGGCAGATCGAGCTCTTCGTCTTCCTTGCGGTCGGAAGAGACCTTGTACGCGCCGTTCTTGAACTTGGCGTTAAAGGCCTGGTTCCTGAAAAGCACCTTCAATACCTTCTGGTTGTTGAAGGACTTCACTGTATCAGAAGCTTCATCGATCAGCTTGAGATTTATCCTGGAGCCCTTGAAGTCAAAGCCCTGCTTTAAAACCTCTCTGGCAAGATAGGTCCTTACCTCGTCGCTGCTCCTGCCCTTTACCCTGGTCTCGTAAATGAAATATACAAAGTCCTTTATCGTGGCATCCCCTGCCCACTTCACTGAGCCGAGGTTCACCTCGACGAGGCCCGCCTCTGAAAGAGAGTTCAATATCTCCCTCATCTCGGCGGAGCTGAACCTGAAACGCTCCATGAGCTCCTCGTCTGAAAGCGGAGCGGACGCCGCGGAGCAGGCATGCAGGACCCTCAGGTCGTTTATGCTCTTGAGTCCCATCGCGGCCCTGAGCGCGAAGCCGATGTTGCCGTCGAACAGCTCCTGCGTGTACAGGTCAGCGAAGTCCTTGAGGCTCTTGAGCCTCAGCCCGGACTTGGCCGCGGCCCATACCAGGCTCTTCAAGTACATGGGGTTGCCGTCCAGCCTGAACGCGGCGAGCTTGAGCATATCGGTGTCGGACTCGATGCTGTACTGCCGGCACAGGTCGGTCATCATCGAAGAGGAAAGCTCCTCGTCGAGGCCCGCGAGCTCCATGGCCTCGACCGAGCCGAATACGTTGCCCTCTAACACGCGCTTTGAAGAGGCCGCCGCCACAAAGGAAAAATCGCTCGACGAAAGAGACGAGATAAGCTCGCGCGCAACCGCCGCGCCCCTGCCTGAAGGCCCCTGATACTCGGCCAGGTCGATGTCGTCCAGGACCATGTACACCGGTATCCCTGAAAGGCGCGTTATGGCCGCCGGGGCGTGCAGGGCGTTCTTCAACGCGGCTGAAGCGTCATTCGACTTCCTCGCTTCCCTGTGAAGGGCGGCGATGTCGGCCAGCTCGTACATGTCGTTATCGACCAGCAGCTTTTCTATCTTGTCGAGCGAGATCCCGTCCCGGACGAACTTTGGCTCCCTCATCCTGAACGCGAGGTACTGTTTCAGGACTTCCTTCAGGTAGTCCTCGGAGAAGTCCTCAAGGGTACCGTAACCCTTGAACTGGTAATAGACCGGGACGACCCTGGCCTGACCCCAGAACAGGTTATGGAATACGCGCCTCAACACCTCGGTCTTGCCGGTCCATCTGCCTCCGAAAAGCAATATGGAAGGGGCGGGCCTGCTGTCCGCGGCAGCCCTGCGGAGGATGCAGTCTATCTCCGAGACCCTCCCGAAGAACTCGCCGTCAGGGCAGGTGTTGAAAAGCGCCCTATGCTTCATACACT
>JACPGA010000010.1:3668-4407 GCA_016182705.1 Deltaproteobacteria bacterium | reverse complement strand
AAATTAAGCCCTCATGAACGAAAAGTCGCAGACATATGGGAAAACCGGTCGAAAACGCTGTGCAAAAGCTGGGCACAACTATGTGCACAGCGGCCCCGGCATTCGCCGGGGCCGCTTCAATCTCTTAAATTTATCTCTCCAGGAAAAACGGCCCAGCAACAGTCCTCATGACATGTTCCGTCGTGGAGCCCAGGACCATCTCCACGAGCCTTGAGTGGTGGGAGGTGCCCATGAAAAGCAGGTCATGGCCGTTGTCCTTGTAGTAAGACTCGATGACAAGGGGCGCGTCCCCCTTTTTGCTGACGAAGTTCGCTTCTATGCCGTAGGGCTTCAAGTACTGGCGCGCTTCGTTCAGAAGAGCCTCTTCCTCACCTGTGGCGGAGGCAGTCAGCACCGTGAGCGCAAGCCCCAGTGTCTTTGCCCATTCAGCGGCCGAGCCCATGGCCTTGCTCGCGTTAGGGCTGCCGTCATAGGCCAGTAGCGGGTTTTTCGGCTCTGTGAATTTTTCCGGTACTACGAGTACGGGCTTCGGCGAACGCCTCAGCACACTTTCGGTGGTCGAGCCCAGCAGGCCGTATTCGAACTGGGCGTTTACGCCCCTTCTGCCTACGACCACGAGGTCAGCGACCTTTGCCTTGTCGCATATCTCATTGGCAACTATCCCGAAAGCTATCTGGGACTCGCATTCGGCCTTGTTTTCAGCGCATGCTTCTTCAAAGGCGCTGAGAATGGTCTTGCC
>JACPGA010000010.1:0-3661 GCA_016182705.1 Deltaproteobacteria bacterium | reverse complement strand
GATTCAAGGGCCTCCCTCATCCTCGTCGAAAAATTCAGGAAAGGCTCGAAGCCGAGCGAGCCTGATAAGTCGTGCAGAAACGGCCCTTCCAGGGCTACTACGTCTACCACGTGGAGGCCGATGAGGCCCGCGCCGAACTTTCTGGAAAGCCACACGGAGTAATCGAGCGCGGCTTTGCCGTTAACCGAGCCGTCTTGCGGCACAAGGATATTCTTTATCATATTAGGGCTGGTACTCCTGCCTGAGATGTTTCGACGGTCACTTCTCCGTCGGCCGTGTCTATCCTGAAGTAGTCGCCTTCTTTCCACATGAGAGTGACGGGGACTTTGATCTTTTCGTCCACGTGGCGCTTCAGGAACCTTGCTCCGTACTTTTGGTTATATCCCTTTTCGACCAGAGCGTCAAGCGCCCGTTCGGTTACAGTGAGGTGCTTGCCGTAGCCCTCCATGTGCTCGCGTATCCTCTCGACGTACATGTGGGTAAGCTCCCTGACCTCTTCCCTCGTGAGCGGCGTGAAGACGATGATGTCGTCTATCCTGTTGATGAACTCGGGCGAAAGCGCGTTCTCGACGTCTTTTACGATGTCCTTTTTGTATCCTTTTGCGTCGACATCCATCTCGGACATGAAGCCCAGCGGCTTGACGTACCTTTTGAAAACATCCGCGCCGAGGTTGCTGGTCATGATTATGACCGTGTCGCTGAAGTACACCCTCTTGCCCCTGCCGTCCGTGAGCCAGCCCTCGTCAAAGACCTGGAGAAAGAGGTTCAGGACAAAGGGATGGGCCTTTTCGATTTCATCCAGCAGCACGACAGAATAAGGGTTCTCGCGAACGGGGTTGGACAAAAGCCCCCCTCTTTCAGAGCCGACTATGCCGCGCGGCATGCCGATGAGCTTGTCGACCGCGACAGCCGAGTCTTTATATTCGCTCATGTCTATGCGTATCATCTTTTTTTCGTCGCCGAATAGGAACTCGGCCAGACTCTTGGCGAGCTCGGTCTTTCCCACGCCCGTGGGTCCGAGGAAGAGGAGCACGCCGTCAGGCCTGGAAAAGTTCTCTTTGAGCGGCCCCTTGTTGAGCCTCAGGCGCTTGGAAAGCGCGTTTATCGCTTCCCTCTGGCCCACGACCCTTCTGGTGAGCATCTTCTCCATGTCCTTGAACCTGCCGACAGTGTCCCTGAATATCATGTCCCTGGGGATCCTGGTCTCCTGGGAGATGACTTCGATGACATCGTCCGATTTCACGGGCTCAGTCGGCCTGTTTATCTCGACCTTTACGCAAGAGGTGTCGAGCCAGCCTATGACCTTGTCCGGCATCTTGAGGCTTCGCATGTAACGCTGGCTCATGTCCAGGGCGGTCTCGACGGCCGCATCTGTTACCTTTACCGAGTAGCTGCGCTCAAGCCTGGGCTTGATGCCGTAGAGTATCTTTCTTGTCTGCTCGACAGTGGGCTCCTGTATGTGCACGAGCCTGAAGCGCCTCGCGAGAGCTTCGTCCTCGGCTATGAATTCCTTGTATTCGGAAAGCGTCGTCGCGCCTATTATCTGTACTTCGCCGCGCGATAAGGTCGATTTGAAGATGTTGGCCGCGTCCGAAGGAACGCCCATCGCGCTGCCCGCGCCGATAAGCGTGTGCGCCTCGTCTATAAAGAAGATGATGTTCTTCTTCTCTTTTATCTCTTTTATTATCTTTTCTATCCTGTCCTCGAACATGCCCCTGAAGATGGTGCCGGCCACGACCGAGTTCATCTGCAGGTTCACTATCTGCTTATCGCGCAGGCGCTTGGGCACCCTCTTGGGCTCAAGCTCAATTCTTCTGGCAAGGCCCTCGACAACTGCTGTCTTGCCCACGCCCGGTTCGCCTATTATCATGACGGAGTTGGAGCGCTCCATGTGGCAGAGTATCTCCATCACCTGGTCGATCTCGTCGTCGCGCCCGATTATTACCGGCAGCTTGTCGAACCTCGCGAGCTTGTTGAGGTTCACGGCGAAGTGCTTGAGGTTCGGCGGAAGCTCGTATTTTTTCTTGAGCTCCTCTTCCATCTCCTCCTTGCTGCGCACCTTTACGGTGATCCTGCGCATGACGTAATCCGGATCAAGGCCGAAGCTTCTGAAGACCTTTGCCGGGAGGCTGTGATTTTCCTGGAATATGGCTATGAAAAGGTCTGTGGAATCGAGCTCCTCGCGTCCCCATCTCTGGGCTTCTTCGCGGGCGAGCCTGAACACATTTCTGGTCGCGGGGGGTATCTTGAGGCCCAGGCCTATGTACTGCCTGGAGACATTCAGGTGCTCGTTCAGGAAGTTTATGACGTGGTACGCGTCAAGGTTGAGGTCTTCCATGACTTCCTTGAAGAAGTTTTCCTCAATCTTTGCGAAGGACAGAAACAGATGTTCAACCCCGAGGTAGTAGTGCTGTCGGTTCTTGCTCTCCTCGATGGCGGCGTCCAACACCTTACGGGCGCCCGGCGTAAGCTTTTCTTTTATCTCTTCAAGTTCGGTCATGGTAACCTCTTCCGGTCCGGATGGCTACGGACCCGGGGTTTGGGCCTGACAAGCCGCTAAGCTCATTAGGTTCGTTTCTATTTTACCCTAAACGCCCTGTCTATGACGCCTCGCCACTTGTGTCGTGAAAAGCGATACCTTCGACCCCTTACTCAAGCCCCTTGATTAAAGTCTACCACAGACCTTTGCGGGGGTCATAAAGATTCCTTTCTGAGAATTCTTCTATCAGCTCTTTTGACCTTTCGTCAATGCTCCTGGGTACGGCGATATTCACGGTAACGAACTGGTTTCCACGTTCGCCCCTGGGGCCCGGGACTCCCTTGCCCTTTATCCGCAGTTTCTGGCCTCCCTGTGTCCCAGGCGGTATCTTTATCCTGGTAGAGCCGTCTACAGTCGGAACCTCTATTTCGGCTCCAAGGAGCGCTTCCTTTAAACTTATCGGTACATCTATGTAAATATCGTAATCCTCGCGCCTGAAATACGGGTGCGGCCGAACTGTTGTCTCAATGAACAGGTCTCCTGGAGGGCCTCCTCCTATGCCTGCTTCGCCTTTCCCGGCAACCCTGACCCTGGAGCCGGTCCTGACGCCCGGCGGTATCTTCACTGTAAGCGACTCCGGGCCGGAGGGTCTGGAAATAGTGGTTTTTACCTCAGTGCCTTTTATGGCCTTTAGAAAATCTAGCGCAAGNNNTATTCGAGGTCTGCTCCTCTTTGGGCGACCCTTCTTCTTCCGCCACGGCCGAAAACCTCGCCGAAAATGTCTTCAAAACCGCCGTAACCGTAGCCAAAGTCCTCGAAGTGGACTCCTCCGGGAGGGGCGTACCCCGCACCCGGGGCGCCCGCGCCAAAACCCGTTTGTCCTGTGAGGTCATACTCGGAGCGCTTCTTTGGGTCGCCAAGTACCTGATATGCTTCGTTAATCTCCTTGAACTTGGCCTCCATCTCCTTTTTCTTGTCAGGATGGAGGTCAGGGTGAAATTCTCTGGCGAGCTTTCTATAGGCCTTTTTTATTTCCTCTTCCGAGGCCCCGCGCGCTACACCTAAGATATTATAATAGTCTTTAGCCATGTCTGCTGTGAGAAAATGCGCCGAAGCCCCGAAATGGGACCTTTACAGACGCCTTCTACCTCCTGTTAGATTCTATAATCCCTGCTTTTCAAG
>JACPGA010000206.1 GCA_016182705.1 Deltaproteobacteria bacterium | reverse complement strand
TTTATCTTGCCCTCGTTTACCGCTTTCACCCAGTCTACCTTGTTGCCGAAAGCGTCCTTCGGCAGGTCCTTCAATTTCTCGGATATGTTACGGGTCTGCGTGAGGCCGTAAGAATGGCACTTCTCGCACTCGTTCACCCCGAAGGAGGTCTTGCCGTCATGGCAGCTGCCGCAGAACTTGCCAGCGGCGATGTCGGACTGCATTATCTCGGTCGTGCGCCCCTTCAAGCTGAAGCCCAGGTCTGTGTGGCAGGCCTTGCAGGTGTACTTCGACCTGTGCGTCCAGTGGGAGAAGACAACCGGCTTTACTTCTTTTGAACCCCTTGTGACCCTGTCCATGAGCACGTTTCCGTATGTGCCAGGGTTCTTGGGCCTCCTGAGGTCTGTTTCCCAGGTCACGCCGGTTCCCGCGTCGGCCCCTCCGTAGAAGAAAAGGCCCGCGGCAAAGGCCGCTGCCAGAATGATCTTGACGCCAAAACGCCTGTTGCTAAGCACTGTGTACCTCCTTTGTATTACGGTGAAAATTGCCGCCGAAGTGAATACGGCCTCGTCTTTCAGTCATTCGGTTAGAATTTAAAAAAAGCCGTCAGTACCCGACGTGGCATGCCTGGCAGAGCCTGAAGTAATCGACCCTCAACATCTTCGGGTGCTTCGTTTTCTTGTGCGGGTCATGGCACGTATAGCAGACCATCTCGCCGTCTTCAGTCAGCGGCAGGTAAGGCGGTATCTTTATCCTGGTCATCTGCCCCATCGGATCTCTTGTGACCGGGTGGTTGCCTATGTTGCCGGGGTGGCATTTAACGCAAATGGAGACCGCGTCCAGGAGCAGGGCCGGAGGCTCGGCTGTGTGGCACACGCCGCACAGTTCGGCCTTTGAGAAATCATGGGGGTTTATGTTCATCTTTTTCACCCCGATCTCATCGGCGACGCTGCTGTCCTTGACGGCCCCTGCCGCCAGCACTACGGCAAGGCTGACAACCGGCACAAGAAGCGCTAACAGGGCCTTTGATTTAATCATTTTACGCGTCCTTGCGCACTATGTCGTCAATTGGAGCAGTCGCTTATCGTGTTGCAATTGTAATTCGCCGCGCTTCCGGTAAAGTTCGTGAAGTTGTTGTTGCAGACCGGGTCGGTCGCAGGGGTTACTGACCTGAAGGTCATTGAGACGCCGGAAAGCGTCGTGCCCCTGGTGTGCGATTCAACGCACGCGCCGTTCATGAGCCTGTAGCCGAGCGGGTCTCCGGAGGGGCCGGCCGCCGCGTTGCTGCCGTGTATGCCTTTCATCTGGTTGTTCGCCGAATCATACGCGCCGCCGTGGCAGGTGAGGCACAGGTTCCCGAACTTGTTGCCGTTGTTGCCGGTACTTGCCCCGGCCTGGTAGAACGGCGAGCTTAACCCCAAGCCGTCTACAGGGTGGGATACCCTTGAATAATTAGCGTTCGGGCCAACGTAGCCCTCATCGCCGTACACGTCCCTTCTGTGGCAGTTATAACAGAAGTTCTGGAGCGTGCCGATGCCGGTCTCGTTTCTCCTCAAAATCCATTTTTCGTCAGAGCCGTGGGTGCCCTTGGGGTCGTTCAACACGCTTGAGCCGTGGCAGTCCGAGCAGGTGTTCGTGCTGTCGTGGGTCATGTTGAAGAAGCCTTCCCTGGTGCCGCCCGGGAAATCGACGTATCTGAATGTGTTCGTGAGCCCCAGGCCGTTAGCGGGCCAGTTGGCGTTCGCGTTCGAAGGGGGCGTGTTCTTGCCCAGCGCGAAGACCGGGTGTATGCCCGCGTTGTTTATGTTCATGTCCGCGGTCGGGTCAGACTGAAGGACAAGCGAGCCGTTGGCGTTGCCTGACGGCACGTTCGGGGGCATTACCCCGTATGCGTAATACGAGTGGCATTTGACGCAAAGATAACCTTCAAGGTTGTCTGCCCCGGGGTTCAGGCTCGCGAAGTCAACTGCCGTGTAGGTGGTCGAGGCGTTCCCCGCAATGCCCCAGGTCGGTTTCACGCCCCAGCTTCCAAGCGCGTTGGCGCCTATGATGTTGCCGTTAGGGCCGCCTACGGTGTGGCTCCCCGACTTGGCTCCGTGGCCGTTATGGCAGTCAGCGCACTCGGCGTGCCTGTTCGTTCCGAGGTTTGCCGCAGACTCCCTGACGGGTTCTCCTGCCGCTCCCCTTGAGGCCGTATGCAGGCCGTAGGTCCCCTTGACATCGTGCTTGTACATATAGTTGAACTGCCCCTCGACGCTCTTTGAGGCGGCGTTCCCGTTGTGACAGTTAAGGCACGTCCACTCTTCGGCCTCGACAAGTGAAGTGCCCGGGTTGGTGCCCTTCAGGAGCATCTTGCCGGAAGCGCCCTTGTGCGAGCTGTGGCACGCCAGGCAGCTCTGTACCTGCGGGTTGTCGTCTGTCCATCCGGCGGCCCCCATGTCCTCGTGCCAGGGGTTTATGCCGGCTTCGTTCCATGTGGCTGTCGAAGTGGAGTGTACTGCCGGGTTCGTGTTCCAGTACCTCTTGTCATGGCAGGCCTGGCACAGGCCTCCGTTTTCAAGGCTTGCGACCATGAACTTGGGGAAGATCGTCCCATGGGGGTCATGGCAGCTCGTGCACTGGATTCTGCTTGAGCTGTCCAGTTTTACAGCCGCTGGAAGCGTAAGGTTGTCTTTTATCTCGGTGTTGGACGGATATGACAGCGAATATTCGAACGATATCGGGTGGTCGTCCTTGAGGTCAGTGCCGACATAAGAAGTCGAGGCGGAGCTTATTTTCCCGCTGGTTATGCCGGGGCCGGTTACGTTGAAGGAGCCAGCCATGGCGCCCTTGCCCGGCTTGTTAAGGACCGAGCCTACGGCTATGGTGCCGTCATGGCACGCAAGACAGAGCTTTGACGGCCCTGAAGGCTGGCCGAGCGCAGGCGCGTTCGGGCTCATGGTGGCGGCAAGCGTCTGGCTTTCGTAAACGTTGTATGTCGAGCCCGTGTCCTGCTTGTTCCAGATGGGCCCGGAAGGGTTCGAGTTGTGCGGCGTGTGGCAGAAAACGCATATCTCGGAAGTCTCGGAGGTCTTTATCTCGGCAGTGGAAAAGGAGCTGAAGTTGTGCTTGGTCGCGGCCACCGTGGCCAGCGAATAGCCCGCGGCCGCGAGGGAAAAACCCAGGCCGAGTACGCCTATTGCCGCAATGGGGAGCTTACTCCTTTCGCGGCGGCTTTTTTTCCCGTTTCTCCTGTCCATCTTCACCGTCCTTGATCAGTTCCAGCTTTTAAGAGCCTTCTCCGAGGTACTCGAATACCTGCACCCTGCTGTTGTAGGAGTCGCCTACGTAAATCTTGTTGCCGTCGTCAACAAAAAGCCCGCTCGGGAGCCAGAACCTGCCAGCCGTTTTGCCGATAGAGCCGAAGTTCAGGAGGAAGGTACCCTGCCTGTCGAATATCTGGATTGTGTCGAAAAGAGCGTCGGCCACATATATATTGCCGTCCCTGTCGACCGCGATGCCCTTGGGCCTGCCGAAGTCGCCTGTCCCGTCTCCGTGGCGGCCGAACGAGGAATTGAAGCGGCCGTCCTTGTCGAATATCTGGACCCTGAAGTTCATCGAGTCGACCACGTAGACCATGCCATCCCGGTCAATTGTGATGTCGACAGGGTAGTTGAACTCCCCCTCGAGAGTGCCGAGCTTGCCGAAAGAGCCGGCCAGCTTGCCGTCGACGGTGTATATGTTCACGACATGGGCCACGGTGTCAGATACGTACACCAGCCCTGCCGTTCTGTTTATTGCTATGCCCGTGGGTCTTGTCCCGGCGGAAAAGCCCTTTATGAACTTCCCTTTGGGGCTGAAGACAAAGACCTTGCCTGCCGTCGAATCGGTGACAAAGACCCTGTTCTCCGAGTCGGTCGCGGCGGCTATCGGGGTTGAGAATTCCTCTTTGCCCGGCTGGTCTATGTAAAAATAAGAGTTTTTCTTTATGTCGTATACGTGCACCCTCTTGAAAGCGGTGTCAGCCACTATGAGCCTTCCGAGGCCGTCTATTGTTACACCGTAAGGCTTTATGATGTCGTCGGAATTGGCCCCGAGCACGAATTCGGTGATCCTTTTGAAAAATCCCTTGTTCGCGCCAATATCCTCAGGCCTGGATATGGCTTTGAGGTATGATATTTTCGCGGGCTCTGGCGGAGAAGGCCATATGAGCGGCGTCTGAGGGGTAAGGAGCGCTGGGCTGTCCTTTACAGGGGTCGAAGAACAGCTCAACAGCCCGAATGCCAGGGAGACGGACGCAATCGTAAGGCCCACGGCCGCAAGAGAGCGTTTTCCCGCTGTTACAATTCCATGTTCATCGGGTTTCATTGAGAAGACCTATTTTCTGTGGCAGTACTGGCAAATATCGAGGCCCGCCGACCTTATCCTCATGCTGTAGTCTGCCCCCCAGTCAGGCCTGCCGGACAGGAGCCCTCTTTCGTGGGGATTGTGGCAGGTGACGCAAAGTAACCTGCCGGATTTCGGGTCAAGGGGCAGTATCATAGGAATTTCCTTAAGTGAGAGCTTCATGTTGTAGATGACGGTCTTTGAGGGGACCACGAGATGGTCCGGGGCCGTGTAGCCGCTCATCGTGACGCTTATTCCTTCGCTGCCGGGGTGCTTTTTTACAGTATGGCAGTTCCTGCAGAGTTGGTCCGGGTTGTCAGGGTAATACAGGTTCACTTCTTTTATGGATTTGGCCTTTACGTCCGGGGTGTCCTTATGACAGACCACGCAAGTGCCCAGGAGCACCTCCCCTGTGTCTCCTATCTGATTATGCGGGTTGATGATGGAAAGGAGCGCTTCGCTCCTTTCATATGGGGGTGGCACGGCAGGGGCTACGGCCTTTGGCGGCTCAGCGGCCTTTGTTTCCGCGCCGTGGGCGACGGTTGAGGCAAGGGCCATGCCCGCTATGATGAGCGCAGTTATGATGGATGTTTTTGTTGGCATTGGACTACCTTCTTTGTTGGCTGCCCGCGAGGGCGTCAGTTGATGTGCTCTTATCTTGCCGTCTCGAAGGCGTATATGGAGCCGTCTTCCGAGCCAACATAGACGGCCCTGTCCAGCACCGCCGGAGAGGACTGCACGCTGCCTTCGGTCATGTATTTCCAGGCTATTACGCCGGATCTCGTGTCAACGGCGTACAGACCGCCATCGTCACACCCGACATAGATGAAGCCATTGCCGCCAACAGACGCGGAGGAGTTTATCTCGTCAGGGAACTTGTAGTCTGCTGTCTCGGAGCCGTCTTTCCTGTTGAAGGCCTTCAAGTGGCCGTTCTTGAACCCCTGATACAGTTTATCGCTTGTGACCGACGGCGTGGCGTAGGCGAGGTCTCCGAGGTTCTTTCTCCATTGTATCTTGCCTGTTTTGGCGTCTATGGAGTAAAGCGTCCTGTTATAGGATGAGATATAAAGGGTCCCGTCTTTTATGACCGGAGAAGAATATATGGCCGACTCGAACCTCAAGGCCCAGTTTCTTCCGCCGCTTTTCACCGAGGCCGAGTAGAGTATGCCGTTTTTCCCGGCGTAGAAGACCGAACCGTCGGCATAAGCCGGGGAAGAATAGATGCCGCTGTATTTTTCGTAGTCAGGGAGCTTGTTGCGCCATTCCCTGGCTCCGGTCTTCGCGTTCAGCGCGTAAAGGTACAAATCTTTTGAGCCGATGAGCACACGCCCTTCGGCTACTACAGGGGAAGTCACTACCGGCCCTTCTGTCTCGTATTTCCAGAGGAGCTTGCCGGTTTCGGCGTCGAGGGCATAGACAAAACCGTCCCTGGAGCCGAAGTAGACCGCGCCGTCAGAGACGGCAGGGCTCGAATATATCTCGCCGCCGGTCTTGAACTTCCAGGCGACCTCGCCGGAGTCCGCGTTGATGGAATAGAAGCTGGTGTCATACGAGCCCGCGAACACCTTGCCCTTATAGGCGACCGGGGATGAGTAGACAGGCCCATCGGTACGCGCCCGCCATTTCAGGGAAAGAGGCGGGACAGGAGCTTTTTCAACGTAAGTCAGGTGCTTATCGTTTTTCAGGAACATTGGCCAGTCGGCCAGAGCGCTTGTTGCCGGGATAAGGGCCAGTGAAAGGGTAGTGGCCGCAAGTAGCTTGCTGATGGTTGATTTCGCCAGTTGCATAGTTCCTCTCAGACCTTGAACTTTGAGATTTCCAGCGAGATGCTTTTTCTCGCCTCCG
>JACPGA010000213.1 GCA_016182705.1 Deltaproteobacteria bacterium | reverse complement strand
GATTATAGGTCTGGCGCTAAGTTTCGGAGCGATACTCGGAGGACAGGTCCTTGAGGGCGGCTCCATGCATTCCATCATGCAGCTCACCGCTGCCATCATCGTCGTCGGCGGCACCTTCGGCGCGGTCCTCGTGAACTACCCCATGTCAACCTTCATACTCGCGCTGAAGAACGCCCGGTTTGCGCTGTTCAACGGCAAGGGAGACCCGAACAAGATAATAAAGCTCCTGGCGGAGCTCGCTTCGGTCGCGAGAAAAGACGGGCTCTTAGCGCTTGAGACCAGCATCAAGAAGGTCGATGACCCGTTCCTGCGCAAAGGCCTTCAGCTCGTAGTTGACGGCACCGAGCCAAAGCTTACGCGCGAGATACTCGAAATTGAGATAAGCCACGCTGAGGAGTATAACCTCACCTCGGCCAAGGTGTTCGATTCCGCCGGAGGCTACGCCCCGACAATCGGCATACTCGGGGCGGTCATGGGACTTATCCATGTAATGGAAAACCTCGCTGACCCGACAAAGCTCGGCGCGGGTATCGCGGTAGCGTTCGTCGCGACGGTCTACGGCGTCGGCACCGCCAACCTCATCTATCTCCCTCTTGCCGGGAAGATGAAGCTCAAGATCAGGGAGCAGGTCATTCTTCAGGAGATGATGGTAGAAGGTCTTATATCACTTTCAGAGGGCGAAAACCCCAGAAGGGTCGAGGAAAAGCTCATGGGGTTTCTGCGCGAGTCTCAGAAGAAAAAATAAATAAAGGACAGGGCGCCAGCCGCGCCCTTTTAATATCCGGAGACAGCAATGGCGAGAAAAAAAAGACATGAGGAGCACGAGAACCACGAGCGGTGGCTTGTATCATACGCTGATTTCATCACGCTCCTGTTCGCGTTTTTTACGAGCATGTACGCCATCTCGTCCGTGAACGAAGGCAAGTTCAGGATAATGAGCGATTCCCTGGCTATCGCCTTCAACCCGACCCTGTTCACCTCTTCAAAGGCAAAGGAAGGGCCGCGGTTCGTAACTGAGCAGCGCTCCCATGTCTCTAATGAGTTCAAGGACATGTTCACGAACAACTACCAGAAGATTCAGAACGCGCTCAAAGACCTCGAGGCTGACAAGAAGCTTACTCTTATTGAAGAGGAGAACAGGATAACCATAAGGATCTCCGAAAGCATGCTCTTCGAGCCCGGCACAGACACGATAATGAAAGAGGGTTTCGCGGTCATAGACGAGGTCGCCGCTGTCCTGCGTGAGCTGCCGAACAGCATCAGGGTTGAAGGGCATACGGACAACATACCTGTCAACACCGTCCGTTTCCCGTCGAACTGGGACCTCTCGAGCGCGAGGGCGATAAGCATCCTGAAGTATTTCATCGCGCAGCACGGATATGACCCGAGGAAACTCTCAGCGCTCGGATTTGGAGAGTACAGGCCTCTCGATACTAACGACACGCCGAGCGGCAGGTTCAAAAACAGGCGCGTCGACATAACGATCCTTAACGGGGACGCTGTAAACCTTTAGCCTCTGATCCGAGGCCGGAGGCGCATGAAGCCCGGCGTTTTTGAAAATACGCGCAGCCTCGATTTTTCCAGCCCCGCTTGCCCACGACAGCCAAGCCGCAGTTAACGCCATCTCCGTTTTTTAAAATAGGACTTAAGTTTTTTGATGTATCCACCGAATAAGTTTTTAATCGGGTTATTTTTCAAGACGATTCAAGGGGAGGGTTTTCAGATGGATTTGAAAAAAGATTTCGACTCCAAGGAATTGCTTCAGCTTGTCACCTTCAGGCTCGGGAACGAGGAGTTCTCCCTTGACATATTGAGGGTGCAGGAGATCATCAGGCACATGGAACTTACCAGAGTGCCGCGGACGCCCGACTTCGTCGATGGGGTAATAAACCTCCGTGGACGCGTCATCCCCGTCCTTGACCTTCGCAAGAGGTTCGGGCTTCCATCGGACGCGAAGACCAATGAGACAAGGATAATCGTCGTGGACGTTGACAACAAGACCGTGGGCCTCAAGGTTGACGCGGTCTCCGAAGTGCTGAGGCTGCCGGCGGATACGGTCGAGCCAGCTCCAGCCATAGTGACCGGCGCTGAATCCGATTACATAAAAGGAGTGGGCAAGCTGGAAGGAAGGCTGCTCATACTGCTTGATGTTGAGAAGATACTGACCAGGACCGAGCGCGACGCGCTTGGACTGGTCGCCTGAAAACGGAGAAAGTGATGAACCTCAATTCGATCAAATCAAGATTTGTCGGAAGTTACGTGTTTCTCATACTGCTGTTCGTGATACAGCTGCCGATACTGTATCTTCTCGTCGGCGGCATGAGCAAGAAGTACGCGCAGGTCGAGACAGCAGGCGACCTTAAGAAAAGGGCAGTAGAGATAAACTATGTCCTCAACCGCCACATTATGAACGGCGAGGAGGATCAGGAGGCCGTTTTCCAGGCCAAGAAAGCCGAGTTCAGCAAAATAGTGGAGTCCTTGAGGACCGGCACTGATACCCTGCCGGCCATAAAAGATTCCTCGGCCCTGGCAAACCTCGATACCGTCGAGAAGGAATGGAACGGCATGAGGACCATGCTGGACGAGGCGATGGATTCCGGTGACGCCCTGAGCCTGACGATGATAGACCTTGAAAAAACCACCTACCCGATGGTTGACAAGATAAACGAGATCGTACGCTCAACCAGCAACAGCAGGAACGCTGACAGCATCGGGCTCCTCAGGATGAAGACCGTTAGCCTTTCATACCTGATGGAGCGCTATGCGAGGACAAATTATGAGCTCGCGGAGATAACCGGTATTATCAACAGGACCATGAGGGAGTTCGACTCGACATTGAGCAGCGTGAGGTTCACGGACGCAAGGTTTAACGGGGTAGAGGAGCTCTGGAGCAAGCGCAAGAGCCTTGTCGAGGCCGGCATGAAGAACAAGGTCGCGTTCGCGTCAAGCGTCAACAGCCTCTCGAACGAACATACCCCGAAGGTCGTGGCTGCCTGCGAAGACTTGACCAAAATCATCGCGGCGAACGCCAAGAGCGGGGCCATGCAGGGCATAGTCATAATGGCCGTCACGGTCATAATCTCGATAGCCATGGCAGTGTTCTTCATGTGGTCGACCAACAAGCACATGATAACGCCGCTCGTGAGGATAAAGGAGACCGTCGAGGACTTCACAAACGGCGACCTGACCAGAAGGGCCAATGTAAAGGTCAACTTCCTCGGCAAAGAGATAAAGGATGAGATAGTCTCGCTTGGCGACAGCGTTGACGCGATGGCCACCCAGGTATCCAACGTCATCGGCAGGATATCTGATTCTTCGGCTCTTCTCGCTTCCGCTTCCGAGCAGCTTTCCGCCTCTTCCACCCAGATAGCGGAGGGAGCTGACAGGCAGTCAGGCCAGACCGCGCAGGTGGCAACCGCGATGGAAGAGATGAACGCGACCGTCATAGAAGTAGCCAAGAACTCCCAGCAGGTCTCTGAATCGGCGCGCAACGCCCAGCACATAGCCCTGGACGGCGGCAAGGTAGTCGAGCAGGCGATCTCGGCCATGCAGGAAGTCTCCGAGTCGACTGAGATAACCGCCGAGACGATAAAGAAGCTCGGCAGGAGCTCCGAGGAAATAGGCACGATAGTGTCCGTCATCAACGACATTGCCGATCAGACCAACCTCCTGGCGCTTAACGCGGCAATCGAGGCAGCCAGAGCCGGCGAGCAGGGCAGGGGCTTCGCGGTCGTAGCCGACGAGGTCAGGAAGCTGGCCGAAAGGACTACCAAGGCCACCAAGGAAATAAGCGGGATGATAAGCACCATTCAGACCGAGACCGGCAAAGCCGTTGACGCGATGGCCGAAGGCACCCAGAAAGTGGAAAACGGCGTGACTCTCGCCAACCAGGCCGGAGACGCGTTAAAGCAGATAGTCACCGGAGTGGAAAGCGTAACCGACATGATAAGCCATATAGCGACCTCAGCCGAGGAGCAGAGCTCGACCACGGACGAGATCTCCAGGAACATGGACTCCATTGCTGAAGTGGCCAAGTCCAACGTATCGGCCATTGGCGAGGTGGCTAACGCCACGAACGAGATGGCGCGCCTGGCGGCTGAATTGAAAGACCTGGTTGCGAACTTCAGGATAACCTCACACGAAGCCGAGGTGAGGTCAATCGAACCCAGGAAGAAGGCTCACGCAAAGCTCACCCTTTTAAAGGCGAGCGGGGCGAACTAAAAGGAGACAGGCAATGTCAAACGCTGTTCAGAAATCCCAGCTCGACGATCTCATAGGAAGGACGCTGGAGCTTCCGGTCCTGCCGGCAACGACGCAGAAGGTCCTGGGGCTCATGTCAGACCCTGATGTGTCGATAGAGAAGGTAAAAAGGCTGGTTTCCACAGACCCTGGCCTGACGGCCAAGATACTGAAGGTCGCCAACTCAGCCTTCTACGGCAGCTACCGCAACATACAGAACCTGAGCCAGGCGATCCTCAGGCTGGGCCTGAACGCTGTAAGGAACATTGTCGTGGCAACCTCCATGAAGAACGTCTATAAGAAGTTCGGGCTCGCTGAAAAGCTCATCTGGGAGCAGATGATAGGTTCTGCCCTCGCGGCCAGCGTCATCGCGAGGCACACCCGGATGGTAGACCCGGAGGACGCCTTCATAGGGGGCCTGCTGCATGACATCGGCAAGGTCGTTGTCAATAACGAGTACCCTGAAAAGTTCGCGAAGGTCATCGAAAGAGTTTATAACGAACAGGTCTCCTTTGAGACTGCCGAAAAGGATATCTTCGAGTTCACCCAGAGAGAGGTCGGAGCTTTTGTGGTGAAGAAGTGGGGCTTCCCTGAAAACCTCGAATTGCTCATAAAGTTTTTCGATGACAATGAGGCGCTGTCCAGGGACAAGCAGCTCTCTCACCTCGTGGCAATAATCGCCCTTTCTGACAGGATGTGCCAAAAGTTTGGCATGGGATGGAGGAAAGCTGGCGCGTCGGAGGTCTCATTCGGAAATCTTCCGGAGATATTGGGCATCGATGATACGGCCATGCCGGAGATAACCGAGAGCGTCAAAGCGGCATTCTCACAGGGCGCGGAGATTTATTAGCGTAAAATCAGCACGTTAGACTTTCCAGGGGGCCAACCGGCCCCCTTTTTTTATTTCCGTTCAGCCATCTTCCATATATCTGCGTTTTTCAGGCACGCCTCTTGCATATTATACCTTCCGACAGGTTCTCAAAAGAAACGTACTCCGCGTATGAGGTGTATATATGATGCTCTGGGGTGTGATACTGCTCATCGTCAACATGGCCCTGATCGGGTCCATCTTCTACATAATACTTTTCAGAAAGCCCGTTGCCAGGGCTCAGGGCGCGCCAGCGGCGGAACAGGACGAGCTGGTGAAAAAGTTCAATGACGGGCTTTCCGAGGTCAAGACAGTTTTTGAAAAGCTCGAAACAAGGAGCATGAATCTGTCAAAGTATGAAACCGGGCTCAGGGAGAGGCAGGCAATACTCGAAGAGCTCATAGCCAGGGCCAGGGCGTCGGCTGACTCCCCGCGGATGGAAGCGCAAGCCGAGGACATTTATTCCAAGGCGTTCAAGATGCTCAAATCCGGCGTGCCCACTGGAGAGATAGCAAGGAGCCTTGGGCTTTTGAGCGGAGAAGCTGAACTTCTGTCTTCGCTCCACAGGATGTAGGAAAAAAATTCCGCTACCCGGAAGAATTGTCCCGGACAGGAGCCTGAAAGCAGGCTTACAAGGGCTGGCATGGCAGTTGCATGGAGGTCCTTACAGACAACCTCGCTAACGTAAATACGACCGGCTACAAGGGGCAAAAGCCCCTTTTTGAAGCGTCTCTTCCAGACCAGTTCCGCATAAGGAACTTTGGCCGCCTTGGAGAAGTCTCGACAGACTATTCGCAGGGCATATTGCAGAAAACAGACAGGAAGCTCGATTTTGCCATCAGGGGAGACGGATTTTTTGTCGTGGATACACCAATAGGCAAAGGCTACACAAGGGACGGCAGCTTCACTGTAGGCACGGGCGGAGAGCTCCTTACAAGGGAAGGGTATCAGGTGCTCGGAGAGGAAGGGCAAGTGAAGCTCACATCAGCTGACGTTTCAGTCGACGCGCTCGGAAAGCTCAATTCCGGCGGCAAGGCAATCGGCGCCTTGAAGCTCGCGACCTTCAACGACCTTACCGTTTTAAGAAGGGAAGGGGGCGTTTACCGGGCCGCCCCGGGCGCGAAGGAGCAGCCGGTGAGCCCGAACACCCAGGTCGAGCAGGGCTATGTAGAGACTTCGAACGTGAACGCGGTCAAGGCGATGACCACGATGATAGAGGCGATGAGGTCGTACGAGACACATTCAAAGATGATCCAGTCAATTGACGAGCAGACCAGAAAGTCGATCGAAGAGGTCGGACGGGCTTCATAAAAAAGGAGGTTTTTGAGAGATGATAAGAGCTTTATGGACGGCTTCCACAGGCATGGAAGCCCAGCAGCTTAACATAGACATAATCGCGCACAACCTCGCGAACGTGAACACCACGGGCTTCAAGAAGAGCAGGGCCGACTACCAGGACCTCCTCTACCAGGAGATGAAATCCGCTGGCGCGTCTTCTTCGCCTTCTACCATGGTGCCCACAGGCATT
>JACPGA010000205.1 GCA_016182705.1 Deltaproteobacteria bacterium | reverse complement strand
TTTAAGCCCCTGCTGCCATGAGATTGTACGCTTGTTTCCTATGAGAGCTTCGAGCTCTTTCCAGTATTCCATCGGCCAGGCCTTTATGGGCCATTTCTCGCCAACGTTAAAGTTGAAGCCTATGTTGTAAACTTCTTTTGATTCCGGTGTGTAGCCGATGACAGGTATCTCGCCCTGCCATTTGCCGCCGACCATCTCGAAGAGGAAGTCTTCCCAGTACTTCTTGTTGGAGAGCTTCTCCTTCTCGTTCATGCACATCTCAAGGACGTGCTGTGAGCCGTCATACGCCTTGGCCGTGCCTGTGTCAGGGTCGAACCTGAAGCCGTACCTTCTCCAGGCCGTGAGGGAGTCGGCGAAGGCGCATATCCCGGCGACCTTCTCCAGGTTTATGACCGTGTCGAACCTCTCGGCCCGCAGCTGCAGGACCGAGGTCAGGTCGTAAGGCATTATCCTCGTTATAAACGGGTTGCCTTTAAGGAGGGCTACGGCCTTCTCATCGACGAGCCATGTTATATGCGCGTCTTTGAAGTGAGGCAGAAGAACCGTGCTGCGCAGGACATCTCCGAGGCTGGTCTTCCTGCTTATCTCTCCCACAAGGGTTTCGGAGTAACCTAACTTTATTATCAGGACTTTTTCAGCGGCCATCGCGGCAGAATCCCTCCCTCGTCATCCTTGCGGCATCGTTATAGAGCCCGGCCGGGTCCAAGCCCCGGGCTTCAAGCATCTTTTTTCTTATAAAATATTCAGGGAATGAATGCGTCCTCGCGAAAAATATCCCGTTCCTGTAAAGGGAGACGAGGTCGAGGGCAATGTGAAAGATGAAACCCAGAAAAAGCGCGAACAGCGCGTCAGAATCGGTGACGCGCGCGATTATGAAAAGAGGCGCCATGAACTCTATGGTGTGAAATATCTCGATATTGAGAAACTCCGGGCTGTGCCATTTTTTCGTGAGGAGCCTGTGGTACTCGAACATCCCCTTGAAACTCAGGTCGGTAAACCTGTTATGCCAGAGATAGTCGAGATAATGGTCAAGGTCTATGGCAACGGACGCGGCCCAGAAAATGAGGCTCCCTGTGCCAAGCGCCGGGTAGAGGGCGGCGGCGCCTGCCGCGCCGTATATGACGTGGTCGCGGGGCCTCACGATATCTTCTTCATCTCCTCTTTCGAGAATATCTCTTCCGTGTGCTTGAACTTTTCAAGGACGAAGCTTTCGTAGACGCCCCTTATGGTGTTCAACACAGAAAACTTCATCGGGTATATGCGGGTCTTCACAAGATACGCCTTGACAAAGTAGTACATCAGGAAGTCCACCTTGTTCATCGGCAGCTTTATGAGGTGGTTTACGACAAGATTGCGCAGCGACGGCTTCCACAGGACGACAGTCGCAAGGTGCGAAAGATTCCTTTGGAGCAGTTTTTCCTTTTCAGTAAAACAGGTCAGCGGTGAGCCCGCCTGATAGCTCATGTGCAGCTTGTCGAAGTCCCCGTCAAACGCCCCCATCTTGATGGCGTAATTGGCAAGCTCGGTCTTGGGGTATGGAAAGAACAGCGGGAACTCCCCGAAGGTGACGCGGCACCTCAAATTAAGGTCAAGCGATTCAATGTCCTCTTTGAGGGTTGTGCCGGGTATGGCGAATATCGTGTTCGAGAAAGTCGGTACGGCGTGCTTATGGCACAGGTCAAAGGCCTGGACAAGAGTCTCCTTTGCCATATTCCTCTTTAGGACTTCGTTTCTGACGCGGTCGTTGCCGCTCTCGATGGACATGCTCATCGAGGCAAGGCCCGCCTTTTTGAGTTTCAGGAGTATTGGCTCGGTGAGGAGGTTCGCCCTCATGAGGCAATGGAAGGGCACGCCTATCTCTTTCGGGTATCGTTCAGAGAATTCGTCGAGCCATTCGTCATCTTTCATGATGAAGATGTCGTCGTAGAATTTTATGAACTGCGTTTCGTATCTGCTTTTGAGTTCCTTGAGCTCGGCGATGACCCTGCCCACGCTCATCCTTGAATGGAGGACGCCCTTGCCCTTGTAGAGCATGTTGTACTTGTGGTTGAAGCAGTAGGTGCACTTGTAGGGGCAGCCGCGCGAGACCATGAAGCTTCTCATGGGGAAGCGGCCGAGCCTCGTTGACGAGTAGAAAAGCTCACGGTCGAGAAAGGGCAGGTCGTCCAGAGCCCTTCTTCTCTCCCTCATGACCGGAGGAACGCCAGGTTTGAAATTAGCCTTTGTGACTATGTTCGGGATATTGTCGATCGAGGTTTTGTTCTCGATGGCAGTGAGGAGCTCTGGCCACGCGTCGTCGCCTTCGCCGACGCACAGGGCGTTGATGTCGTGCTGAGAGATTATCTCGGGAAAGAAGGTCGCGTGAGGGCCGCCGATTACCGTGAAGATGGACTTGTCGAGCGACTTTATCTGGTTGTTGGCGGCGAGGTAATATTTGTGCTCGCCGGTCTTGGCGCTGAAGGCGACGATATCGGGCTTGAACGCAACGACATCGTCCTTGAGCTTGCCGTCAGCCAATACCGAGACGGCGGTCGTGTGCCCTTTCTCCTTTGCCAGCGCGGAGAGGAGCATTATGCCCATTGGGTCGATGTATTCGACGTCTTTTATGACGAAAAGAATCTTCAATGCGCTCTTGATGCCTCCGCCCTCGACGGTTTACCGGCGTAACGCGCCCGCTCTTTTATCCTTACATCCCAGAAAAGAGTGAGGATGGCTTTTACCACGCTCACGACGTTTTTGAAGGCGAAGGCCTTTGTCTTGCCTGAGCTTCTCTGGACTATATCCACGCCGACCTCAGTGTAGCTCGCGCCTGATTTCAAGAGCCGCACGAGTATGGCTGCCATGTAGGCAAAGCCCCAGGTCTTGAGAGGCACTTTTTTGAGGAGCCTGGATTTGACGAGGCAGGTGCCGTTGTAGTAAGTGACATTGAGCCCGAAGAGCGTGTTTATGAGAGCGACGAAAACCCTTGATATGACCCGTCTTGAAAAAGGCCTTACCTCCGGGTTGGCAGTGTACGGGATGATGACATCGGCCGTTCCGGCCAGCGCCATGACCCTTTCGATGGCCTCCGCCGGTATCTCGTTGTCGCCGGGCACCATTATTATATAATCTTTTGAGGCCCTTCTTACGCCGTCAGTGTAGTTGTAGCCGAAGCCCATGTTCTTCGGGTTGTGTATGACCTTGACGCCTTTTTCCTTTTTCGCTATCTCGTCGGCGAGTTTTCCGGTGCCGTCGGTCGAGCAGTCGTTATAGACCAGTATCTCATGGGCGCTGAACCTCTCTACAGAGGCAAGGGCGCCCTTGACGGCTTCTATAGTGCCCTTGAGGTTGCCTTCCTCGTTAAAGCACGGGACTATTATTGATATGCTCGGCTTGTCTTTTGCCATGTCCTGCGGTCTTTCTTACGGCCTCTATTATGTCGTTTTTGCCGGGGTAGTACGCCTTCTCAAGGGCGGGGCTCGCGGGGGTAGGGGCCTCGGGCAGGTTGACCCTGACGAGCGGCGAGCGCAGGGCGACGCCTGCTTCAGCGACCTTTGCCATGACTTCAGCGCCTACGGCGCATTCCTTCCAGCCGGTGTCGGCGACGACCAACCTGCCTGTCTTTCTTACAGACTCGATGACGGTGGCGGAGTCCATCGGCTTCAGAGTCCTCAGATCTATCACTTCGCAGTCTATGCCTTCATCCTGCAATGCTTCGGCGGCCTGAACGGCTTCGTGTACCATGTGAGAGACCGCGACGATGGTCGCGTCCTTTCCGGCCTTGCGCACGACAGCCTTGCCGAGCGGCACTTCGTACATCTCTTCGGGCACATGGCCGACATGGTCATACAGCCACCTGTGCTCTATCATTATGACCGGGTTGCCGTCCCTTAACGCGGCGATGAGCAGGCCCTTGGCATCAAAGGGAGTGGCCGGCATTATTACACGGAGGCCCGGTATGTTCATGAACATGGCCTGAAGGCTCTGTGAGTGCTGCGCCGCCGAGCCCCAGCCCCTGCCGATGATGCTGCGGATTACCAATGGGATATTCACGCTTCCGCCGAACATGTAATGCCATTTGGCGGCGTGGTTTAAAATCTGGTCGAGCGAGATGGGCAGGAAATCGGTCCTCATGTGCACGAGTATGGGCTTCATCCCCGCGGCAGCGGCCCCGACGCAGACCCCTGTTATGCCGTTCTCGGCCAAAGGGCTGTCCATTACGCGCTCTTTGCCGAACTCTTCCTGCAGGCCTTTGGTGGTGCCGAAGACCCCGCCAGAGTCGTCAACTCCTTCGCCTATGACGAAGACGGACTTGTCCGTTGAAAGGAGCTGGGCTGTCGCCTCCCTTATGGCTTCCTTGTAAGTTATCCCGCGAAGCCCGGGCTTGTCTTTCAGGGCCTTGTCGAACTCAGTCCTGCTGCCGTATATTTTTGTCCAGGGCATTTACTTTTTCGCCTCGTAATAGACGTCTTCAAGAAGGGCCGCCTCTTTTGGATATGGGCTTGCCT
The DNA here is from genome assembly GCA_016182705.1 of Deltaproteobacteria bacterium. Lineage (GTDB taxonomy): Bacteria > Desulfobacterota > GWC2-55-46 > GWC2-55-46 > GWC2-55-46 > GWA2-54-12. The sequence continues at coordinate 3,691 of JACPGA010000205.1, read as the reverse complement.
TGGCGAACGCGACAGCTTCGGCTAATTCGCCGTTTATGGCGGACTTCGCCTGTTCCATCTCTTCAGTGGTCATCGCTCCTTTTTCAAGTAACAGGGCGGTGAACTTCTTGATGGGGCACTGCTCTTTCCAGTAGTCGAGTTCCTCTTTGGGACGGCAGCCTTTTGTCCAGTCCTCTTCAGGGCCGACGTGCCCCTTCCACCTGTAGGTCTTGGCTTCAATAAGGGATGGCCCGCCGCCCTTGCGGGCAAGCGCCACGGCGTCCTGGGCCGCCTTGTACACTGCCAGCGGGTCGTTGCCGTCAACGCAATGGCCGCGCGAGTCAAATGAGGCCGCTGAATCAGATATCCTGCACCCGCTCTGGCGGGCTGACTGGTGCGAGTTCGTAGCGTAAAAGTTGTTCTCGCATACGAACACCACCGGAAGTTTTTTCAAGGAGGCGAAGTTGAACGACTCGTAGAACGCGCCCTCGTCAAACGCGCCGTCGCCAAAGAAAATCGCCGTGACGCTCTCTTCGCCCTTCATGGAAGAGGCAAGGGCCGCGCCCACGCCCATGGGTATGCCGCCGCCGACTATCGCTGAGGTGCCGAGTATACCGTGTTCAATGTCTATAATGTGCATGGAGCCGCCTTTGCCTTTGCTGCAGCCTGTCTCTTTGCCGTAGAATTCGGCCATGAGGGGCTTCATCGCTGCGCCCTTGGCAAGGCAGTGGCCGTGGCCACGGTGGTTGGAGAAGACGTAATCGCTTTTATTAAGGTGCAGGCATACTCCGGCCGCAATCGCTTCCTGGCCTATGCACAGATGCACCGGGCACTTCATCTCCTGCTCTGGGTACAGTTCGACTATCTTCTCTTCGAACATCCTTATCCTGAGCATGGACCAGTACAGGTCGTTAAGGACTTTTTTTGTGAGGGTATTGAGCCCGTATTTGAGGAGTATGTCTTTCATGGTTGTCAGATGAAGTTCACGTGGAGGGAAGGGTTTTTAAGCTCCCAGAGGTAGCGGTTGACCTCGTCCATCCTGCAGTTGACGCGGCACTCCGAGGTGTCGAGCTCTTTCATCACGAACTCCATCACTCTTTTGCGCTTCTCGCCTTTCCATATTTCTTCAAAAGTGTTCTCGTTGATATTTCCCATGAGGAATCTTTCATCGCCAAGGAAGGCGCTGCATGCCCATACGCCGCCCCCCGCGTCGATGTACGACCAGAAGGGGATGGCGAGGCATTTTTCGTAACGCCTCTTTTTCTCTTCCAGCTTCGTCATCGCGTTGAATCTGAATATGACGTTGAACCTGTTGTCTGATATTTTCTTGAGCTCGTCGTTGAGGTACAGGAAATCGCTGTACTTGAGGCCGTCGTAGAGCCTGGTCTTGCTCTTGAGGTGCTGGGAGTAGGACTTTATGACGAGGTAGTCGGCCCCGGTCTCTTTTGCTTTTTTGGCAAGGAGCACTGCCTCATGTACGTTTTCCGGCAGGAGGATCATCTGCATGCCGATTGTGGAGGAAAGCCCGCTTGCCTCCCTGAACTTCACGGCCTCCGTGATGTTCTTCAGGACCTTCTCGAAATCTTCTTCCTTTGTCCTGTGGATTTTGGCGTAGGTCTCGGCGGTACCGGCATTAAAGCTCACCTTTATCCATGTGATGGAGGCGAGGCATTCCTTGAAGACCTTTTCCGTGAAAAGGACGCCGTTTGAAGTGACCGCGACGTCTATGCCTGATTTTTTGGTGTGGTTTATTATGGCCGGGATGGATTTGTGGAGAAAGGGCTCGCCTTCTCCGGCGTACATTATCGATTTCACGCCGAGAGAGCCCATCTCGGTAAGCCTTGCCTCGAGGAGGTCTTTGTCGAGCTGGCGGGCCTGGTATTCCATGTAGTCGAGGCCGCAATAGGTACACCGGTGGTTGCAGGCTCCTATGGGAGAGACTTCCATGTAGACCGGGTATACGTCAACCCCGTTGAGCCAGTCATTAACCCTGCCGACGTGGTACATGAGCTTGTGGCTGTCTATCCTGAACTCGTCCATCAGCTGGAGGCCGCATCCCTTGCAAGGTATTGTAATCTCAAAAAGTAAAGATAACACAGGTAACAGTCTCTAAACAACATTAAAAGTTGACATTACCAGGCAGTTCAAAAGCTCATCAGCGTTGTTGAAGGCGTGTTTGCCAGATGGCTTTTCAATGTATTTAATGTGTTCTACCCCATGTGATATAATCGGAAAAAGAATAGTATTCTTTAATTCTGAGGAGATTTGTAATGCCAAAAGACCCGGTTTGCGGGATGACTGTCGACCCAGGCGCGGCCAAGGGCACAAGCTCATACAAGGAAGAGACGATCTACTTCTGCTCCCTGAACTGCAAGAAGAGCTTTGACGCGATGCCCGAGGCGTTTATCTCCTCGAGCAGGAGCACGCATCCTGACCTTGATACGCCCTCAAAAGATGTCCACAAAGACCCTGTCTGCGGCATGACAGTCAAAAAGGCCGAGGCAAAGGGCTCGTTCGAGTACAAGGGCAAGACCTACTATTTCTGCGACCCGGGGTGTCTCGCCAGGTTCAGGGAGGCTCCTGATAAGTTCCTTGAAGGGCAGACCGTATCAATGCGGGAAATAAAGGGAAATTCTGTTGTAGAAAGCGCGGGCGCGAAGACCGTGAGCCTTCCCATAACCGGGATGAGCTGCGCTTCCTGCGCCGCCAAGATAGAAAAGGGAATAACCGGACTGAGCGGCATAATAACCGCGAGCGTGAACTTCGCTACAGAAAAGATATCCATCACCTACGACCCTGAAAAGGTCCATCTCAACGATTTTGTTAAGACCATAAAAGAGCTTGGCTATGGCGCCGGGGTGGATAGCGTTGCCATATCGGTGCGGGGCATGAGCTGCGCCACTTGCGTGCAGAAGGTCACAAAGGCCCTTAACAGGGTCGACGGAGTGGTGAGCGCGTCCGTCAATTTCGCCGCCGAAAGGGCAGACATCAACTACCTTCCGACAATCGCCTCGCTCGATGGCCTCATGGACGCCATACGGGATGCCGGTTATGAGCCGCTCCCGCAGGCACAGGAAGAAGACCTGCTTGAGCGGGATGCCCGGATAAAGCGCGAGGAGCTCTCGAAGCTCAAACGCAAGTTCATCTTCGCGGCGGTGGTTTCCGTGCCGGTCATGATAGGCACCATGGCGGATATACTCCCCTGGGTCCCGGATTTTCTCGCCGGCAATATCCTTTTGCTGCTTCTGGCCACCCCGGTGCAGTTCTGGAGCGGCTGGCAGTTTTACCGGGGCGCATGGGCGGCCTTGAAACATTTTTCGGCGGATATGAACACCCTGATAGCCGTAGGCACATCTTCGGCGTACTTCTATAGCGCGGCCGTGACTTTTTTCCCTGATTTCTTTGCCTCAAGAGGTGTGCACCATGCTGTCTACTTCGATACCGCGACAGTCATAATAGCCCTTATCCTTCTCGGACGCCTGCTTGAGCTCAGGGCGCGTGGACAGACCGGTGAGGCCATAAAAAAGCTCATCGGTCTCAAGGCAAAGACCGCTCGCGTCATAAGGCAGGGGACCGAGGTCGATGTGCCAGCAACAGATGTGCTCGCCGGAGAGATTGTCGTTGTGCGCCCCGGCGAGAAGATACCAGTCGACGGCGTCATCACCGAGGGCTTTTCGACCATAGACGAGTCGATGATAAGCGGCGAGAGCCT
>JACPGA010000207.1 GCA_016182705.1 Deltaproteobacteria bacterium | reverse complement strand
ACAGGATGTATGAGGCCGCCCCGATGAGTATCAGAGTTACCAGGGCGGTTGCCACTTCGAGTCGCAGTGAGCCTTTTATATACCTGAAGGACGCAAGCACCATCACCATGAAACCCGAGCAGGCGGCCGCGGGCACCAGGGACGAAAGAAGCGCGCTCATTTTGAGGCCTATGAGCCTGTTAGCGTAGAACTGTCCGAGGAAAAAGACTGGAAGAGAAGCGGCGATATAGGCTGTGATAACGCCTATGAGGCCCCATTTTATGCCTATGATGAAACCTATTACTATTGCCGACGCTGAAACGTATGGCCCCGACGGCGCACAGAAGCTTCAAAGGCAGTATCGCGGGGCGCCAGGTGTCTCCGTACACGGAAAGAATGAACTCCTCTGCGACCATGTAAAGGCCCGTCATCATGGGAAAGGTGATAAGAGATATTGATTTTATTATCTTGAGGTACACGGCCCTGGTCTGCACAGGGTCATCCTGTATGCTCGAGAAAACCGGGAACAGCACCTTTCCAATAGACCACGAGATGAGCTGGAGAGGCTTGAGCATCAGGTTGTACGCCACCGAGTAATACCCGAGCGTCTGCGGCCCGAGGTATTTGCCGATAATGAGGTTGTCGAGGTTCCTTGCGAAAAAGTTCAGGAAATTGAAACCAAGGAGGTGAGACGAGAAACCGAACAGGTCGGTAAAGCATCTTCTGATTATTCTGAGCTTAGGCTTCCATCTGACTACCCACCATACGACAGGGATCAGAATCGGCTGAGATAGTATTTTTCCGAGCACCATGCTCCAGAGGCCATAGCCGGTGAGCGCGAGCGCGACTGAGATGAACCCTGATACCGCCTGTGTGCCCAGCGTTATGAGCGCGACCTTTTTGAACTCCAGCCTTTTTGAGAGGATGGATGTGTGTATTGAAGTGAAAGGGCTGAGGAGAAACCCTATCGAAGATACGAGCAGTATGTCGCGCAGGACCGCTTCTTTGTAGAACGCGGCAATCAGAGGCGAGAAGGCCGCGAGAAGGATGGCGAGGGCAGCACCCGCCAGAAGGCTCACGCTGAAAGAAGTCGACAGGTAGTCGTCGTCTATGTCTTTCCTCTGGATGAGTGCCGCTCCCATGCCGACGTCCTGAAAAAGCGTGATGACGCCGGTAAAGACCGCGGAGATTGCCACTACGCCGAAATCCCCTGGCGTGAGAAGTCTTGCGAGCACCACGGTCACGAGGAAAGATATCGCCTGGGAAGAGACGTTGGCTAAAAGCGTCCATGCGCTTCCGCTTACGACCCTTTGCTTTATATCGGCGTTTTTCATCCTGGAAGCGCCATGAAAGCAGGCCCGCTTTCTCTCAAGACTGGTCCATTCCGTGATAGAACTCCGCAAGCTCACCGGCGATGGAGTCCCAGCTGAAACGCTCCCTGACGCGCTCGCGCCCGGCCTCGGCAAGAGAGTCCCTTAATTCTTTATTTTCGAGAAGTTTTGCTACCGCGGCCGCGAGAGCGTCAGCGTCCCCGGGCTCGACAAGTAATCCTGACAATCCGTCCTCCACTATTTCCGGTACGCCACCCGCCCTGGCGGCTATTACCGGCAACCCGCACGCCATAGCCTCGGCAACAGGTATGCCGAACGATTCATAATATGAGGCGTTGAGAAATATCATCGCCTCGTAGTATTTGGACACCATCTCGGAATGGGTTACGTGCCCTGAAAGAAAGACTCTCGAAGACAGCGCCGGGGCAAGGCTCTCCATTATCTTTTTCCTGTAGCTTCCAGGGTAAAAGGCCTTGAGCGACCTGACACGCGGATCATCGCTCAGCTCTACGAGGAATTCAGCCGGAGTTATCCTCTCCTGGCCTATAAGGCAGAGCTCGAGGTCCGGGTAACTGTAGGCGAGGGTGTTGAAAGCGTCTATTACTATATGGAGGCCCTTTTCAGGGGTAATCCTTCCGACGCACATCAGCATCTTTTTTTTCTTCGTTTTTTCGGGGCCGTCCGGCGCCGTTTTGAACTGGCTTACGTCAACGCCGTTGTAAAGCGTCCTGCATTTGTAGGCGGCCTCTGGGAATGCTTTTCGGGTTCTGGCCGTTATGAACTCGCTGCAGCTTAAAATCAGGTCCGCGTATTTTATGCGCTCCCTCATGATTCTGTTATCGAGCTGCGAGAGCCATTCGCTGTGCATGTGGAGCACTATTTTTATATTCGGGTTCAATGCCCTTATGACAGGGATGAACTGAGTGAAATTGTGCAGGTGCACAATTTCAAAACCGCCTTTTTTCAGGTCAAGCGCGAGCCTTGTCATGTACCATGGATAGTAAAGGGGCGAACTGAAAAACGGCTTCTTGAGGCTGTACAGCGGCGTAAGCTTGCCTGTAAGCCTCCGGAGTGACGCATCCGGGCGCGCCGGAAGGCGTCTTACGCTGATGCCGTCTGGCGCTGGCCTTTCATCCTTGCCTCTGCTCGTGTAGACGCTTATGGAATAATCCGAGGTAAGCCTCTTTGCCAGCTCGAGCGTCACGATGCTGATGGAGCTTCTGAACCCCGAGTCGAGCGGGTTCGTCACGAAGGCAAGCCGCTTTTTCATCGTTCCTCCGAAATCAGTCTTGGATTTCACGGAACAGATTAAGCACCTTCTCCTTTACAGCTGGCATCCGCGCTCTTAGTTTTTCGGCTATTGCCGTCCTGTCTTCGAACGCCTTGTCTATGATGTCCAGTATCGCCCCGGTTTCCAGAGCGCAGGGGTCTGCCACATATGATTCGACCTCTATCGATTCCATCACTCCGATGAACTTCCTGCTGTACGCGATAGGGACCGCCGGGATGCACTGAGACAATGCCGCTATGCATGCGTGCATCCGCGACCCAATGAAAAAATCGCACATCCCTATCATGTGCTTTATCTCGCCCTGGTCATAGGTGCCGGACAGAAAAGAAAGCCGCTCCCCGTACCTTGGCTTCAGCTCAGAGTAAAGCCGTTCGCAGACGGTTGAATCGCTTTCAGTGTGCTCCGGGCCGCCGAAGACGTGGGGAACGAGAACAACGCGCGCCTTCTTGCGGTTGATGAGGAACTCGATTATCTCGCCTACAAGTTCTCTGTAGTCGGCTTTCAGTCCGAACATGTTGGCGCGCGTGTATCCGCCCATGAACAGAAGTCCGCTTACGTTCAGGCCGACCGTGCACTGCGCGTCAGTCAGTGGCCGGCTGTGGCCCGCCAGCTCAATTAAAAGCGCGTTTGGCACTACCGGGTCGAGCACGAAACCCATGTCGTAGCAGAATCTTATGCGCTCGTTCTTGCCTGTTATGCCGAGTATCTTCCTTGTTTCGAGAAGGCCTGGGTAGTCGCGGGAGTAAATCACAGACGAGTGTTTGAGTATGGCCCTCGCGATGGCCCTGGGCAACTTCGAGGCAAAAGGGCCTATTGTCTGCGGAAGCTGGACAAGAGGCTTTCCCATAAGGAGGATGAGAACCTGGGGGAGGGCGACGTAAAAGAACCTCGAGAGGCCGTATATGTCGCTGAAGCTGTCTCCGCCGGCTATCGAGGCCGCCATGTCAGCCTCGTCTATCTCACGCAGGTACGGGTTGGAGCCGATGATCCATCTTCTGACTG
>JACPGA010000009.1 GCA_016182705.1 Deltaproteobacteria bacterium | reverse complement strand
CCGCAACAACAGGCGGCAGCATCAGCGCAGGGCAAATGGAAGATTCACCTGAAAAAGCAAGTGCTCCCATGAGCGAAAAAGGCAAAATAGAGTTTGGCTCAAGCCTTTTACAGGGGCAGCCGCTTAAAGAGCATTTTGAGGTGGAAATACCCGCTGAAGAGATATTGAGGCAGACAGTGGCAGAGCCCGCGGTAGAGCCTGCGAGAGCTGCCTCAGGTGAAAAAGCAGAAGCCCCGCGTGAGAACGCTGTGCTTTCAACGGTATTCGAGCAGGAGCCTGTCGAAATGCCAGAACATTCAGGCAAGGCTGAAAAAGCCGCCATTGACCAGGTCAGGGGTCAGCAGGCCGATATGCCCGGGTTTGCGTTCCAGGGGTCAGAGGGCCAGGGCCAGAACGATTCAGAAGCTTTCAGCAGCCAGCCTGTTCAGGAAACTCAGGCCGGGAAGTCTGAGAACATGATGAACAACCTCAGTTTTGAAAAGATATTGGAAGCGCCGGTGAAAGAGCCTTCTGCCTCGCCAAGAGTCGCGCCACTCGCGGCCGAGGTGCAGGAAAAGGTCCAGGCAGGCATAAAGGTGTCTGTCGAGCAGGGCGGCGGCGAAGTGAAGATGAAGCTGAACCCCGAGTCATTAGGCGAAGTACGTATAAAGCTCAATGTCGCGTCAGGCATCGTAAGGGCCGAGATAACAGTTGAAAACCTCGAGGTCAAACGCATCATCGAAACCGATTCCGCCTTTTTGAGGGATTCACTCGGCGCGCACGGCCTCACGCTCGATAAATGCGTCGTTGAGGTAGGCAGGTCTTTCGAGGCTGGAGAGCGCGAGAGGAGCGGCGAATCTCTTTACGGAGATGAACAGAAGCCGATGAAGGACAGGGAACAGGAAAAACAAAACAGGGAAAACAGCGGCTGGCACAGGCATTTCAGAAAAAACCAGACGCGTCATGAAGACGGCGGAGTGGATTTTTTTATTTAGACTTAAAAGGAGCGATCGATGATCGAAGGGTTAGGCGTATACGGTTCAGCAACAGGGAACACGGCAAAGACAAAGAGCGCTGAAGACGCGATGGGCAAGGACGCTTTCCTGAAGCTCCTGGTGACCCAGCTCGAAAACCAGGACCCGTTGAACCCGACCGACAACACCGAGTTCGTGGCTCAGCTCGCCCAGTTCAGCTCGCTTGAAGGCATACAGAACCTGAACACTTCGCTTGGAGACATGAAGGGGAGCATGAACGCGCTCCAGGAATTCGGCTCCACCTCACTGATCGGCAAGAACGCCAAGGCGGAGGGCTCTTCCTTCGTGTACGGCGGCTCTCCCAGAAAGCTCGGGTTCTCACTCGGGTCGGATGCCAGCAGCGCGACCCTTATCATAAAAGAGCCTTCCGGAAAGGCCGTAAAGGAAATAGAACTTGGCCAGCTCAAGGCAGGGTACAACGAGGCCGAGTGGAACGGCGCCAATAACGCGGGAGCGCAGGCGAACCAGGGACTGTACAGTTTCTCCGTGGAGGCCAGGGGAACTGACGGCAAGGCAATAGACTCCAGGACCTTTGTCAAAGGGCCTGTAACGGGCGTGAGCCTCAGCGGCAATAAGGCCCTCTATATAGACGGGCTCGAGATATCCAGGGACCTTGTGACGGAAATATACTGATAAATCAAAAAAACAGGATCGAGAAAAAGGAGGATATAAAAAATGCAGTCATCACTTTATACCGGAATAAGCGGCCTTAACGCTAACATGTCGAACCTTTCGGTCATCGGCAACAACATATCGAACGTCAACACAGTGGGCTTCAAGGGCAGCCGCGTGACTTTCGGCGATGTGCTGAGCCAGACCCTCACGGGCGGGTCAGGCACAAACCAGGTGGGCCTCGGAGTACAGATGGGCAGCATCCAGAAGGTCTTCACTCAGGGCGCGTTCGAAACGACCGGAAACACGCTTGACCTCGCCATAAGCGGCAACGGCTTTTACATGGTGACGGACCCGACCCTTAACTCGACCTACTTCACCAGGGCTGGCCAGTTCTCAACCGACAAGGACGGCTTTATCGTGAACCCCGAGGGCCTCAGGCTCCAGGGTTATCTTGCGAATGCCGCGGGTACGCTCCAGAACACGGTCCAGGACCTCCAGCTCACTACCAAGACCATTACCCCGAGCGCTACTACCAGCGCGATACTGAACGCCAACCTTGACTCGAACTCGCCGGTCACGGGCTTTGTCTTCAGCTCAGGCACGAACGACCAGATAACATTCGACATTGGAGGCGGCCCCCTGACGGCAAGCCTCGTGACTGACGGAGGCCTCGTCTCCGGAGGGGCGGCAACAGGCGCTGACGTGGCGGCCGCGATAAAGTCCGCGCTTCAGGCCCAGAACGGCAACGGCGACACCTATACCGTAGACTATGACGACCAGACCGGCATTTTCACCATAGCCAACGACACAGGCAACGCCGCCAACATGACAATAGACTGGGGCGCGTCCTCGTCGGCGACTCTCCTGGGCTACAGCGGCGCGGGCACGGCCGCCATAGCCGTTGGCGCTGATGACGCCGCGGCGGTCAAAGCCGCGGGAGGTGCTTTCGACCTCAACTCCGCTGGAGACACCTCGAATTTTTCAACCCCGGTCACGGTCTATGATTCTCTCGGAAACGACCATGTCGTGACGCTGTACTTCAGGAAGGACAACCTCAGCGCCACCGGAAACACCTGGGAGTGGTTCGGAGTGGTCGACGCCGCCGAGTCAACGAGCGGAACGACCGAAATACAGGCACAGGGCTCCGTGACCTTCAACACGAGCGGCGGCCTTTATTCCGAAAGCGGGGTCACCTATCCTACCGGGGGGTTCAACTTCACGGGAGGAGCTCTCCAGAACCAGATGATCGGTTTTGACTTCGGCACTTCCATCACTCAGGGCGGCAACGGAGCCGACGGCACTACCCAGCACGCCACAACCGCCGGGGTTTCCCTGCTCACCCAGGACGGCTACTCCTCCGGCACGCTCCAGAGGATAGGCATCGACCAGGACGGCATCTTAAAGGGTATCTTCTCGAACGGGAACGACCTCACGCTGGGGCAGGTCCTTCTGGCTGACTTCGCGAGCTCGACCGGCCTCGAAAGCGCGGGCATGAACCTTTACAAGGAGACCTTCGACTCGGGCCAGCCCCTCATAGGCGGGCCGGGCAGCGCTGGAAGAGGGCTCGTAAAATCAAGCACCCTCGAGCTTTCGAACGTCGATATAGCCCGTGAATTCGTGAACATGATAACCGCGCAGAGGGGCTTCCAGGCCAACTCGAAGATAATAACCACCACAGACGAGCTTCTGGCGGAGCTTGTGAACCTCAAGAGATAACAGAATAAGCTGAAGCTTCAAAGGCGGGGGAGAACGAGGCCCCCGCCTTTTTTTTGCCTGTCTTAAAGGCTACCTCTAAAAATTGCTCTTTTTCCTGACCTCTGCGTCAGGGCGTAAATAAAAATGCTCACATATTGTCATATATGCTGCGCTTTTTATTTTCGCCTTTCCTTGACTTCAGAAAAAATAGCTAATTTTATTAGAGGCACCCTTAAGTCATTTTTCTGACGCTGCCCCCATCCAATTCCTTGACCAACGCACTCCACTCTCAGCCCGAACTTTCTGCTGATAAATAAATAATCAATAGTTTCGATGAGTTAAGGTTTCTACGTTAATCCTTCTGTAATGTGGCACGGGGCTTGCAAAAGCTATGTGCATCCAGGAACCTACAGGCCTTACAGGGCCGCCAGAAAACAAGGAGGTAAGTATGGCAGCTGAAGTCGATAAAAAAGAGGAATCTACCGCCCCGGCCAAAAAAGGCAAGGGGCTCCTGATAGCTATCATCGCGGTAGCGGTAATCGGGGCAGCGGCCGGAGCCTACTTCATCTTCGGCGGTAAAAAGAGCGCCCCCGCGGCTGAAGGCCACGGCGAGCAGGCAGAGGCATCGTCCCATGAAGCCCCGTCCGGTGCTCCCGGCGAAGCGGGCGCCAAAGAAGGCGGCCTTTTCAACCTTGAGCCGTTCATCGTGAACCTTCAGGACAACTCGGGAACAAGGTATCTGAAGCTGACCATAAACCTCGAGCTCACGGAAGGGGCCAGCGCGGCGGACTTGACGGCCCAGGCCACCCAGATAAGGGACTCGCTCATCATTCTTCTCAGCTCCAAGAGCTACACGGACATAGGCACAGTCGAAGGCAAGTACCTGATGAGGGACGAGATAGTGGCGAGGGTCAACCAGTTCCTCAAAAAAGGCAAGGTCAAGACGGCGTACTTTACCGAGTTCGTAATCCAGTAAACCGGGACGGATACAATGGCAGAGCAGATACTCACACAAATCGAAGTAGACGCGCTCCTGCGGGGCCTGTCCAACGGCGACATCAAGACCGAGACGGAAAAGCAGGCAGAGGAAGATTACGGCGACGTCAGGCCCTATGACTTCAACAGCCAGGACAGGGTGATAAGGGGCAAGTTTCCGGCTCTTGAGATGATAAACGAGAAGTTCAGCCGGTCGCTGCGCAGCTCGGTCTTCAACCTCCTCAGGCGTTCGGTGGATGTCTTTTTCGAGGGCACCAGGACCGTAAAGTACGAGGAGTTCGTGAGAAATCTCCAGGTGCCTTCAAGTCTCAATATTTTCCAGCTCTATCCATTAAGGGGTTACGGCCTGCTGGCAATAGACCCGTCGCTTGTCTTCGTAATGGTGGACAGCTACTTCGGCGGCGACGGCAGGTTTCACACGAGGATAGAGGGTAGGGATTTCACCAATGTCGAGCAGGCGGTCGTGAAGAAGGTGGTTGACGTCAGAGCCGGTGGATTTCAGGCTCACGAGGAGCGAGATGAACACACAGTTCGTGAACTTTATCGACCACGCGGAGCACGTCATCATATCCGCGCTCAGGATGGAGATCGAGACGGTGTCCAACAATTTTTTCTTCTGCCTTCCGTACTCGACCATAGAGCCGATAAGGGACAAGCTTCTCGGCACACAGCGGATAGACGCTACTGAAATAGACGGCAAATGGACGGAAAACCTCAAAGACCAGTTCTGCGGCGTAGCCCTTGAGCTCACCAGCGACATTGGAAAGGCCGAGATAAACGTGAACGACCTCATGGGCCTCAAGGTCGGCGACATAATCCAGCTCGACAGGAAGGCCAGGGACTTTCTTGAGGTAAGCATAGAGGGGATACCGAAGCTGCTCGGAAAGCCTGGAGTCATGGACAGCCAATATGCCGTAAAGGTGATGGACCTCATAAGGGAAAGGGGTTGACGATGAACGAAGAATTGAATTCACAGGGCGCGAGCTCGATAGACGACGAGTGGGGCGCGGCATTCGCCGAGGAAAAGCAGGCCCAGGAAAAAGTGCAGGAAAAGCCTCAGCCGGCGCAGTCTCAGCCGCAGCCCCAGAAAAGGGATGTAGTCGTAAGGCCCGCGAGTTTCGGAAACGTAAAGAACGAAAACAACGGCCAGATAGCGAACATGGACATGATACTCGACATACCCCTTACGGTGTCGGTCGAGCTGGGCAGGATGAAGATGATGGTCAAGGATCTTCTGCAGCTCAGCCAGGGCGCCGTGGTGGAGCTTGAAAAGCTTGCCGGAGAGCCGATGGAGATACTCGTGAACGGCAGGCTCATCGCCAGGGGAGAAGCTGTCGTAGTCAATGACAAGTTCGGCGTGAAGCTCACAGACATCGTGAGCCCGTCCGAAAGGATAAACAGGCTGAAATGACAGACTCTTACCTGTACCTTCTCGTCAAATCCATACTGACCCTGCTGTTCGTGCTCGGCCTCATGGGGGCTGCCCTTTACGCCCTCAGGCTGTACATGAGGAAGTCCGGCGCAACCTCGGCAAAGGCACAGAAAGCGCCCGTGAGAGTCATCACGACGGCTTTTCTGGGCCCCAAGAGGAACATAGCGGTCGTGGAAGTGGCAGGAGAGGTGCTGGTGCTGGGTCTTACCCCGCAGTCGATAACGTTCCTTACGAAAGTCGAGGACGCGGCGGCTAAAGAAGAGCTTAAAAAACTCGGCGAAAACAGGAAAAGGCCGCTTCTCGGGCTTCTGCAGGGCGGCATATGAGAATGAAAAGACTCTCTACCATATTATTGACGGCAATCACGGTATTCACAGCGGGCAGCGCCTTCGCGGCAGACGCGATAGGCCTCCCGAATGTCAGCCTGACGTTAGGCGGGGAAAACTCACCCCAGGGGCTTGCGACCGCCATTCAGATCGTTCTCCTCCTCACGGTCCTGACCCTCGCTCCCGCAATCCTGCTCATGATGACCTCGTTCACCAGGCTCATCATAGTCTTCTCCCTTTTGAGGCAGGCTCTCGGGGTGCAGCAGGCCCCGCCTAACCAGGTGCTTATCGGGCTCTCTCTGTTTCTTACGTTTTTCATAATGTCCCCGGCGCTCACGAAGATAAACACCACGGCCCTGCAGCCTTACATGCAGGGCGCTATCAGCCAGGAAGCGGCCATGACAGGCGCTCTGGCTCCGCTTCGCGAATTCATGCTCAAGAACACGAGGGAGAAGTCATATACCTGCCGTTTCTGGTCATAGACATGGTAGTCGCGAGCGTCCTCATGTCGATGGGTATGATGATGCTCCCGCCGGTCATGGTCTCGATGCCTTTTAAACTCATGCTCTTCGTGCTGGTCGACGGCTGGTATCTGCTGGTCGGCTCGCTCGTGCAGAGCTTCGGTTAAGGAGAAACTGATGACACCGGAATTCGTAACATCAATAGGCAAGGAGACCATAGAGGTCATCCTGCTGGTCTCGGCCCCGGTCCTCATAGCCGGAATGGTCGTAGGCCTCATCATCAGCGTCTTCCAGGCAGTGACCCAGATTCAGGAGATGACCCTGACTTTCGTGCCGAAGATAATCGTCGTCTTTCTGGTGCTGCTGGGGCTGGCGCCCTGGATGATGGAAATAATGATCAAGTACACGAGCAACATATTCCTGAATATTCCCAACTACGTAAGGTAAATGGATATCACAAACTACATGCTCGCGAATTATTCGACCTTCATCTTCGTGCTCGCGCGCACGGGGGCGATCCTCATGACTGCGCCGATATTCAGCGCTTTCAATATCCCCATGCAGGTGAAGCTCGGGCTGATACTCCTTCTGGCGCTTCTTCTGACGCCTCTGGCCCCGGCTGTAGCCGCCCCCCAGACTTTTACCGGCATCATCATGTCCCTTGCGGGAGAAGTGATGATAGGGGCGGCAGTAGGCCTGGCGATAAAGTTCGTCTTCACCGGAATAGAGTACGCCGGGCAGGTAGCGAGCTTCCAGATGGGAATCGGCATGGCGAGCGCGTACGACCCCATCAACAGCGCCCAGGTCACGGTATTAGGGAAGCTCATGAGCATATTGACGCTCCTTATCTTCCTGACCGTGAACGGGCATCTCATGGTCATAATGGCTCTGGAAAAGAGCTTCGAGGTGATACCTCCCTACGGTTTTACGCTCTCGGGCACGCTCATGGACAGCCTCATAATCTTCTCCAGAGAGATATTCATTCTGGGACTCAAGTTCTCGGCCCCGGTCGTGGCGATACTCATATTCGTCAACGTGGCTATGGGCATAATGGCCAGGACGGTCCCGCAGCTCAATATGTTCGCGATAGGTTTCGCCGTGACCATATCGGTCGGCTTCGTGATGATACTTATCTCGATGCCTGTTTTCGAGGACGCTGCCATAAGCGTTTTCGACCGCATGTGGCAGGGCGTTGATAATCTTCTAAGGGTGATGTGATGGCCGACAACGACCAGGAACGCACAGAACAAGCTACATCGCGAAGAAGAGAGCAGGCCAATCAGGAGGGCAACTACGCCTCCTCGAAAGAGGTCAGCACGCTCTTCATGGTCGGCGCCGGCGTCCTTGTCCTGTACTTTTCCGGCACCTACATGTTCTCCGGGCTTGCCGACGTCATGAGGAAGTGTTTCCACGTATACAAGGGCGAGCTTACGGTAGCGGAGCTGCACACCATATTCAAGGACCTCTCCTTCAGCTTTCTGATGATAATCGCTCCGGCTCTGCTCATACCGATACTGGGCGCGCTGTCCTACGTGCTCCAGAACGGCATCAACTTCACGGCAAAGCCGCTCGCGCCGGACTTCAAGAAGATAAACCCGATATCCGGCTTTAAAAAGATAGTGTCGCTCAACGCTCTGGCAGAGCTCGTCAAATCAATCCTCAAAATATCCATCCTCACTTACGTCGTCTTCGTCAACGTAAAAAAGGAATGGGTAAACATGCCCATGCTGATAGACATGGAAGTGGCAGCCTCGGCCGTCTATATCGCGAAGGTCAGCTTCACGATCATGGTCAAGACAGTCTGGGTGCTCGTCGTGATAGCGGTCCTCGATTACGCCTACCAGAGGTGGAACTTCGAAAAGGGCCTCAGGATGAGCAAGGAAGAGATAAAGGAAGAGATGAAGGAGACCGAGGGAGACCCTATCATCAAGGCCAGGATCAAGTCCATGCAGAGGGAGATGGCCAGGAAAAGGATGATGGCCGATGTGCCCAAGGCCGACGTGGTAGTCACCAACCCGACGCACATAGCCGTGGCCATCAGGTACGACAGGGAAAAGGGCAACGCACCCATTGTCGTCGCCAAGGGCGCTGGGCATGTAGCTGAGAAGATAAGGGAGATAGCGAGGAAGCACGGTGTGCCGGTTCTTGAGAACAAGCCGCTCGCGAGGACCCTGCACAAGACTGTCAAGATCGGAATGGAAATACCGGCAGACCTGTACAAGGCGGTAGCGGAAGTGCTCGCCTATGTATACAGGCTCAAGCAGAAGAGGAAGTAAGCGATGGCAGGCTTTACGGACAACGCGACATTCAAAAGAGGGGCCGACCTGGCGCTGCCGCTGGGCATAGTGGGGATACTGTTCGTGATGATCCTCCCTATCCCGACGCTGCTCCTGGACCTGTTCCTTACGTTCAACATCACCGCTGCCATCATCATTCTGCTGGTAGCGGTATACGTCAAGAAGCCGCTGGACTTCTCGACTTTCCCGATTCTCCTGCTGGTCACGACTCTTTTCCGGCTCTCATTGAACGTGGCCTCCACCAGGCTCATCCTGCTGCACGGCGCTGAAGGCCCGGAAGCTGCCGGACAGGTCATAAAATCTTTCGGAAACTTCGTTGTCGGCGGCAACTACGCCGTGGGCTTTGTTGTATTCGCTATACTCGTCATCATAAACTTCATGGTCATAACAAAGGGCGCCGGGCGTATCGCCGAGGTAGCCGCGAGGTTTACCCTTGACGCGATGCCCGGAAAGCAGATGGCCATCGACGCCGACCTCAACGCGGGCCTCATCGGCGACGAGGAAGCCAGGAAGAGAAGGAAGGAAGTAGCCCTTGAAGCGGACTTTTACGGAGCCATGGACGGAGCGAGCAAATTCGTAAGAGGAGACGCTGTAGCTGGCATACTCATCACAGTAATCAATATCGTAGGCGGAATCATAATAGGCGTGCTCCAGCAGGGGCTTCCTGTTACGGAAGCCGCTGCCACATACACTCTCCTTACCGTCGGCGACGGGCTTGTGGCACAGATACCGGCCCTTGTCATCTCCACCGCCGCCGGTATTGTCGTGTCGAATGTCAACTCCGGCACCGGCCTTTCCGAGAGCATAGGCAGGCAGTTCGTCCTTAACCCCAAGCCGATACTTATCGCTTCCGCCATCCTGTTCATATTCGGTCTTATCCCCGGCCTCCCGCACGTGGCTTTCCTTGTTCTTTCGATTGCCACGGGAGCCGTCGGTTATCTCGTGTACAAGAACGCCGAGGCAAGGGATGCACAGGAAGCTTCTGAAAAGGAAAAGGCCGCCAGGCCAGCCCCGAAGAAGGAAGCCACCGATGAAGTGCCGCTCATCGATACGCTTAGCCTTGAAGTCGGCTACAGGCTCATTCCTCTGGTTGATTCGTCCGAAGGCGGCGAGCTCCTTGAGAGGATAAAGGCCATAAGAAGGCAGTTCGCCGAGGACATGGGCATAATGGTCCAGCCCGTCCACATAAAAGACAACCTGCAGCTCAAGCCCTCCGAGTACGTCTTTCTCGTAAAGGGAGTAGAGGTCGCGAGAGGCGAGCTTCTCGCGGGCCATTCTCTTGCTATCGACCCCGGTACGGCGCAGCCCGGCTTGGAGGGGCTCGCGACAACCGACCCGGCTTTCGGCCTGCCCTCGATATGGGTAGCTGACACGCAGGTGGAAAAGGCGCAGCTCATGGGCTACACGGTCGTGAACCATTCGGCGGTAATAGCTACCCACGTAACCGAAGTCATAAGGAGCCACGCCAACGAGATACTTGGCCGTCAGGAAGTGCAGGGCCTGCTTGACAAGGCTGCCAGAACGCACCCCAAGGTCGTCGAGGAGCTTGTGCCCGGCCTCATGAGCCTCGGAGCCGTCCAGAAAGTATTGCAGAACCTTCTGAAAGAGAGGGTGTCGATAAGAGACCTCCAGACCGTCCTCGAGACTCTGGCGGATTACGCGACGATGACCAAGGACACAGACCTTCTCACAGAATACGTGAGGATGAACCTTGCCAGGCAGATATCAAAGTCCCACGCTGGAGCCGACTCTTCCATACAGGCGCTGGCACTGAGCACGGAGATAGAGGAAGCCATATCAAAGTCGATACACGAGACGCCCCAGGGTTCTTTCATGACAATAGAGCCCGCAGCGGCGCAGAAGATACTCGGCAAGGTAAAGGACGCGCTCGAAGAGGCGATGTCAAAGGGCTACCAGCCGGTCCTGCTGGTCTCGCATCAGACCAGAAGATTCGTCAGAAGGTTGACCGAAAGGTCATTCCCTGCCATCCCGGTACTTTCTCACAGCGAGATATCAAGCGGCGCAAGGGTTCAGACATTAAAAGTGGTGAGGTTGTAACATGCGGATAAAAAGTTTTACCGGCCCTTCAGTAAGAGAAGCGCTAAAGCTGGTCAAGGCGGAATTCGGGGAGCAGGCGTTGATCCTCAGCAACAAGAGGCTGGCAACGGGCCTGTACGAGGTTGTCGGGGCCGTGGATTACGACCTCTCGGGGCAGGTGGCCGTGGACTTGAAGGCCGCTTCAAACCGCTCCGGCTCAGCCGGACAGGGCAACAAGACCTCCATCGTTAATGAGACGCAAAACAGCGCGTCTTCGAGGGATTCCGGCAAGGTATCCGGCGCGTCCATGGCGGCTGAGCTTAAAAAAGAGCTGAAGGAACTCAGTGAACTGAAGGACCTGTGCGTCTCTTTCGTCACCCGCTCCGGCAGCCCGGTCTCCGAGGTGTTCAACAAGCTCGAGGAAAACCTCGTCAAGAACGGCGTTGATAAACGCCTTGCCAGAAAGATCCTCATGAACACTCTTTCCGGGGCCACGAAGGACAAGACCGCTGACATCATGTACCTGAAAGCGTGCATGAGGAAGAAGGTCTACGAAAGAATAAAAGTAAAAGACCCGCTCGCTGGCAGGGGCGTTGTGGCCTTTGTCGGTCCCGAGGGCGTCGGCAAGACTACGACTATAGCCAAGCTCGCGGCACATCACGCCCTGAAAGGCAAAAAGCGCATGGCCCTTCTTACGATGGACACCTACAGGATAGCCGCTGCCGAGCAGCTAAAGGTATATGGAAAGCTCATTGGCGTGCCTGTCGAGGTAGCAAGGGACGTAAGGGAACTCAAGTCTTTCATGTCCAGCCACCGGGACAAGGACCTTGTTCTCGTGGACACGGCAGGGCGTAATCAGAAGGACGCCGCGAGGATGAACGACTTGAAGCTGCTCGCGGACGAGTGCCCGGAGATGAAGTTCAACCTGGTGCTCAATTCCCAGACCAGGGACGAGTCCATGTACGAGAGCGTCAAGGGCTTCGGCTCCCTGCCAATCGACTCGCTGTCTTTCACGAGGCTGGACGAGGGAAGCAGCCACGGCTCTATCCTGAACGCGATGGTGCTGGCGCAAAAGCCCATCGCCTATCTTTCGACGGGAAGCCGCGTGCCTGAGGACATTGAGACAGCTTCAAGGGACAGACTACTCAGCTTTTTTATGCCGAATTAAGGAGATTCATTGAATGGACCAGGCATTGAAATTAAGGAGTTACGCTCAAGTGGAAGACGCGGTGGCGGGTACGGGCACGAGGGTCATTGCCGTGAGCAGCGGCAAGGGAGGGGTGGGCAAGACCAATTCGGTCGTGAACCTCGCTATCGCCTTCTCAAGAATGGGAAAAAAGGTGCTGCTGCTTGACGCGGACCTGGGGCTCGGGAATCTCGATGTCCTTTTAGGGCTCGCTCCGCGGTACAACATCAGCCATCTGCTGAGCGGAGAAAAAACAATAGACGAAGTGCTGGTCGAAGGCCCGGAGGGAATAATGATACTCCCGGCGAGCTCGGGCGTGCATGAGCTTACCAACCTGGGCGCGGAAGAGAGGATATCACTGGCTTCCCACCTCGAAGCCCTTGGCGAGGGCTTCGACATCATGATCATCGACACCGGCGCGGGCATCTCAAGCAACGTCCTTTTCTTCAACATGTCCGCCCAGGAGATAGTCGTGGTGGTCACTCCCGAGCCTACGTCGATAACCGACGCGTACGCTTTGATGAAGGTGATGTTCCAGAGACACGGTGAGAGGAGGTTCAGGCTTCTTGTCAATTCGGTCAAGACGCGCAAAGAGGGTGTGGAGGTCTACAGGAAGATAAGCCTCGCGGCCGAGCGGTTTCTCAACATATCGGTCGAGTATCTGGGTTCAGTACTGCTGGATGAAAATGTAGGCAGGTCCGTAATCAGGCAAAAGGCGGTCATGGAGCTTTATCCACTGACCAAGGCAAGTCAATGTTACCAGGAGATAGCGAGGGAGATATGCGAGCTACCAGTGCAGAGCGGATTGAAGGGCGGAATGCAGTTTTTCTGGAGACAGTTCCTGAACAGGACTATCTGAAAAAAGACGGCAGGAAAAAGGCCAAGACCATGACAATGACAATGCTGAAGCCGGACAGAGACAGGCTTATGGAGCAGAACATACACCTGGTTAAGATAATAGCGTACCAGGTAGCGGTGAACCTGCCGCCCCATATCGACGTCAACGACCTTATCAGCGCCGGGACAATAGGCCTTCTGGAGTCGATAGACAGGTTCGATTCCTCAAAAGGCGTCCAGTTCAACACCTACGCTTCCATCAGGATAAGGGGCGCGATCATGGATGAACTGCGCAGCATGGACTGGATGACGAGGTCCATGAGGGACAAGTCCAACCAGCTGGAGAAAGCCTATGTCGAGATAGAAAGGAAAACAGGCAGGCCGGCCGAATCGGAGGAAGTAGCGAAATTCCTCGACATATCGACAGACGCCCTGAACACGATATTAAGCCAGGTGAGCGCCTTGAGCGTCCTGAACCTCGAGGACCTTGGAGTCAACTACGACGACGGGATGGACATCCTCGAGTGCATTAAAGACCCCGAAGGCAAGGACCCGATGACCATCGTTAACTTCAACGAGGTAAAAAGGAAGGTTGCCGAGGCCGTGGAGACGCTCCCTGACAAGGAAAAACTCATCATATCACTCTACTACTACGATGAGCTTACACTCAAGGAAATAGGCAAGGTTCTGGACATAACAGAGTCCAGGGTCTGCCAGCTGCACAGCCAGACGATGCACAGGCTCAAGGGCAAGCTGAAAAAATGCGTGGGAGCTGGCATATAAAGCCGGAAAACATTCAAGGAAACACGCTCCGTTCCCGATACATATGAAAGGGTAGATATGGAAAACGCGAACACTTTCGTACAAATGCTGCATTCGGCAGACCCGGGCGTCCGGCGGGATGCCTGTGTATCCCTGGGAGAGGGGCGAAGCCCGGAATCCGTCCCGCAGCTTGTCCTGATGCTGCGCGACAGCGACACCGGGGTAAGGGAGTCGGCCTTGAATGCCCTTATCGCAATCGGCGGCAGAAAAGTCGCTGAGGCAGTCTCTCCGCTCCTGAGGGAAGAAAGCGCGGTCATGCGCAACATGGGAATCGAAATCCTCGAGCTCATAGGGCCAGAGGCGTTCCCGGCTATAGCTTCGCTCCTTAACGACCCGGACGATGACGTCGTGAAGTTCGGAGTAGATATAATCGCCAACACGCGCGAGGAGCGCGCCATCGGGCTTCTGTTCGCGCTCATAAACCACGCCAACCCCAACGTGAGGGCTTCGGTTGCCGTCTGTCTCGGCAGGCTCAAGGCAGCATCAAGCGTCCCGGTGCTCCTTTGCGCGCTCAATGACAGCGAGGAGTGGGTGAGGTTTTCCGCGGTCGAGGGCCTCGGCCTCATACAGGACAGGAGGGCTTTGACGCCTCTTCTGAAGCTCATCGAAACCGACTCAGGCCTCATAAAAGAGGCCGCGATAGACGCCGCCGGAAGGATAGCCGCGCCTGAGGACTCGTCAACGGTCCTGCTGAAACTCGAAGCTCTGGTCAAAAAGGGAAAAATATTCAATATCCCGGCCATAGTCGATCTTCTGGAAAAAGCAGTTACTCCTGGTTCGGATTTCCGTCCGGACGCGGAATTCAAGAAGACATATTTTAACATGTTCGCCAGGGCGGTCGAAGAGGGCGACAGGTCGGAGAAGCTCACGGCCTTGAAGGGTATCGCCCTTTTAAAGGCGCCTGAGGGACTCCAGTCAGTATTCAATTTCATCGACAGCCTTAACGATATAGACGAGGACACTGAAGAGTTCCTCGTCGATACTATTGTTTCGATAACAGGCCGCGGCCCTCTGCCGGGGATTTTCATGGAAAGGCTTGCCAGGGGCACAAAGAGCCTCAAAATAATTGTAAGGACCCTCGGTGAGCTTAAGTCAAAAGAGGCGGTCCCGATACTCAAAGAACTCATCGGCAAGGTAGCCAAGCACGAACTTCGCGAGGTCGCTGCCGCGCTCGAAGCGATCGGCTCGCCGGCTGCCGTAGATGTCCTGTATCAGTCGCTCAGGAATTCCGACGGGCACACGAGGAAAATAGCGGCCAGGGCGCTCGCGTCTCTGGCCGGCCCTTCCGCGGTGCCGAACCTGTTCGAGGTGTTGCGCTCAGAGGTGTACAGGGACGTCATGGAAGAAGTCACTGACGTGCTTTCAACTATCCCGTCAGAACCCGTGAAAAAGGGACTTTGCGACTTGCTCGTTAGTGAAAACGAGGCGCTGCGCGAGATGGGGGCAAGGGGGCTTGGCAGCATAGGAGACGAAGAGAGTCTCAGGTACCTGATAAAAGCCGCGGGAGACCCGAGCCCGGCCGTAAGAAAGGCAGTCTATAAATCAATGGCAAGACTCGGCATCCCGAATGCCGTGGACGAGATAGTAAAAGGCCTCGAGGACAGTGACGACGACGTCAAGCTTTCGGTGATGAAAGGCCTCGGCGGCTGGACCGGAGACCGGATAAAGGCGGCCCTGGTCTCTTCTTTGGTCGACCGCAATATCTGGGTCAGGTATCACGCCGTCGTGCTCCTTGGAGAATTCGGCGACCTGGATGTTGAAGAGCTGATAGTGGAAAAATTACTCAAGGATGAGGCGCCCGTGAAGGCAGCCGCCGCTAAGGCTCTTGAGAGGCTCGGAGCGCACGACGCGGCCGCGCATCTCGAGCAGTTCCTGAGCCACCCTGACCCGAGCGTCAGGGGAGCGGTGGAAAGCGCCCTGGAATCCCTTAGATGCTGACTCTTGGAGTAAACAGCAAGCCCAGGCTTTCCAACGAGACCTTCGGGCTTCTGCGCGACATCATATACGCGAAATGCGGAATTTTTTTCCCGGAGGCCAAGAAGTATTTTCTGGAGATGAGGCTTTTCCGGAGGCTCGAGGAGATGAGCCTCAAGTCCTTTGAGGATTACTACTATTATCTCACTTACGACAGTCAGAGGGCAAAGGAGCTGCATAACCTTTTCAACTCGATAGTCACGAATGAGACAAGTTTTTTCAGGGACCTTCCCCAGCTCGAAGCCTTCAGGAAGGGCGTTGTTCCAAAGGTGCTTGAGGAGAGGGCAAAGGCTGGGAGCAAAACGCTGAAACTCTGGAGCGCCGCGTGCTCGACAGGCGAAGAGCCGCTGACGCTGGCAATGATGCTCATGGAAGACGGCGTGCAGATGAAGGGCTGGAACATAGACATCCTGGCCAGCGACATAAGCGACAATGTCCTTAAGCCCGCGGCCGCCGGTGTTTATGAAAAGTATTCCCTGAGAAATACGCCGGACAACTACCTGAGGAAGTATTTCCAGCAAAACGGCGAGAGTTATACTGCGTCAAGCAAGGTCCGCGAGCTCGTCAAATACAGGAAGGTGAACCTTATCGACTCGATAGAGATGCGGATGATAAAGGGCATGGACATAATCTTCTGCAGAAATGTGCTCATATACTTCGACGACAACTCGAAGAAAAAGGTCATCTCCCATCTTTACGACAGCCTCAACAAGGGGGGATACCTCTTTGTCGGC
>JACPGA010000193.1 GCA_016182705.1 Deltaproteobacteria bacterium | reverse complement strand
GAGGGCGCGATGGACGCTTCCAACATGCTCAAGCCCGCTTTAGCCCGTGGAGAGCTTCGCTGCGTGGGCGCGACCACCCTTGACGAGTACAGGAAACATATTGAAAAGGACGCTGCCCTTGAAAGAAGGTTCCAGCCTGTCCATGTCGGCGAGCCTTCTGTCGAGCACACTATAGCAATCCTGCGCGGCTTGAAAGAGCGTTACGAGGTGCACCACGGCGTCCGGATTGCCGACCCTGCCATCATTGCCGCCGCGACCCTTTCAAACAGGTACATAACCGACAGGTTCCTGCCGGACAAGGCCATAGACCTCGTGGATGAGGCCGCATCAAAGCTCCGCATAGAGATAGACTCGATGCCGACCGAGATAGACGCCATCGAGCGCAAGGTCATCCAGCTCGAGATAGAAAAGCAGGCCCTTTCCAAGGAGACCGACAGGCAGTCCATCGACAGGCTGGAAAAAATTGACAATGAGCTATCGTTTTTAAAAGAGGAGAGCTTGAGGCTCAAGGCCCACTGGCAGAAGGAAAAAGAGGTCATAAGCCGCCTCCGTGAGACCAAGAAAAAGACCGAAGAGGTAAAGCTCCAGGCCGCCCAGGCCGAAAGGGCAGGCGAGCTGGGCAAGGCCGCTGAATTGAAGTACGGGCGGCTCTCTGAGCTGCAGAAGACCCTTGAGGCCAGTAAAAAAGAGCTCGAAGAGCTGCAGGGCGGCAAGAAGATGCTCAAGGAAGAGGTCGACGCCGAGGACATAGCCGAGGTCGTCTCCAGGTGGACTGGCATCCCGGTTGCCAGGATGCTTGAGGCTGAAAAGGAAAAGCTCATCAAGATGGAGCAGAGCCTCAAAAAAAGGGTCATAGGCCAGGACGCGGCTTTAAAGACGGTCTCGAACGCCGTAAGGCGCGCGCGCGCAGGTCTCCAGGACGCGAACAGGCCCATAGGCTCGTTCATATTCCTGGGCCCGACCGGCGTCGGCAAGACCGAGACGGCCAGGGCTCTGGCCGAGTTCCTCTTTGACGACGAGCGCGCCATGGTAAGGATAGACATGAGCGAGTTCATGGAAAAGCATTCGGTAGCCCGCCTCATAGGAGCGCCCCCCGGATACGTTGGTTACGAGGAAGGGGGCTTTCTGACCGAGGCCGTAAGAAGAAGGCCCTACTCGGTCGTGCTCTTCGATGAAATCGAGAAGGCGCACCCCGAGGTCTTCAACATCCTCCTTCAGATACTCGACGACGGCAGGCTCACCGACGGCCACGGCAGGACGGTCGATTTCAAGAACACGGTCATCATAATGACCTCTAACATCGGCAGCCAGCACATAACCGAGCTCCGCGAATCAGAGTACGAGGAGATAAGGACGAGTTGAGGGCGACCTTCAAGCCCGAGTTCCTCAACAGGCTTGACGACATCATCATCTTCCATCCTTTGACGAGAAGCGAGATGGAGGCCATAGTCGATATCCAGATAACGAAACTTGAAAAGCTCGTGCGCGACAAAAACATAGACCTCGAGCTTACGGCTGCCGCTAAGGTGTACTTCGCGGATAAGGGCTATGACCCGGTCTACGGGGCAAGGTCTTTGAAGAGGCTTATCCAGCGGGAAGTGCAGGATGAGCTTGCGATGAAGTTCCTCGAAGGGGAGTTCAGCGACTACGACAGGATACTTATCGACTACAGGGACGGCAAGCTCATCTTCGAAAAAAACGGCCATGTTGACAAGGGTGAGCGCGCCAGGGAGGCCGCCAACTGAGACGGCGGGTCTCCAAATGGGGGTACGAGCCGAAAACCTTTTAAAAAACGCTAACCTTTCTTGACAAAATGCTTATTATAAAATAAATTGAAATAATCGGGTTTTTGCGTCCACCCCCTATATAAGGAGGCGGCTTTTGCCACCTACCAAGAGAGACCCATTCAGAGATCTCCTTTTTTTGCAGGAGAGGATGAGCCGCATTTTCGATGAGGCCCTCCTCAAATATCGCGCCGGGGGTGGCATATCCGGCGGGACATGGTATCCTCCAGTGGATATCTACGAGACCGAGGACAATATAATCCTCAAGGCCGATCTCCCCGGGGTAAGCCCGGAACTATCACAGGATGGAGAGGTTCTACGGCACTTTTCACAGGGCTTTCAGCCTGCCCTATCCGGTTGACAGCGAAGGCATAAAGGCCAGCTTCAATGACGGCGTCCTTAAAATAAGTATTCCGAAAAGGAGAGTGCCGGGTTCCGGGAGCATAAAAGTAAAAGTATCATGACCCAGAAAGGCATGGAATAAAATGGAAGAGGAAAAAACAATAAAGAACGATACACAGACGGGCGAAAATACTGAAGGCAAGGAGCTGCCGCCCCTTGATTTTTCGACTTTTATCCTTTCCCTGTCAACTTCTGTCCTCATGAACCTCGGCCTGGTCGAAAACCCGGTAACAGGCAAGACCGAGAAGGAACCGGCCGTGGCCAGGCAGACCATAGAGCTTATTACGCTTTTACAGGAAAAAACTAAAGGCAACCTTTCTGACGAAGAGACCAAGCTCATGGACAACGTGCTTCATGAGCTTCGCCTGTGGTATGTAAAGGCAATCTCGTAAAGATAATCACTTCATTTTTTATCTATTATAAATAGGGAGAACTGATGAAACAAAGGGGTTTTGGCATCAAGACGATAGTTGTGGTGGCGGTCCTTTCGGTCCTGGTCGGCATCCTGCTGACGGCAAGGTTCGACATGACGAACCAGAGCGGCGCCCAGAACTTCTGGCGCGACGGCAACGGTGTCCCGCCCGGTTCCGTGCCAGCGATGGTGCCTAACAACTTCGTCGATATCGCCAAGAGGCTTTCCCCGACAGTCGTCAACATCTCCACTACCCAGGTCATGAAGGAAAGGCCGATGATGCCTTTCCCCGAGTTCAAGGGCCCTTTTGAAGAGTTCTTCGGCGACGACTTCAACAAGTTCTTCAACGAGCCCAAGCGCGAGTTCAAGAGGCAGTCCCTTGGTTCGGGCTTCATCATAAACAAGGAAGGTTACATACTCACCAACTATCATGTAATCGAGAACGCGACTGAGATAATCGTCACGCTTTCAGAGGGCAAGAAGGAATACAAGGCCAAGGCCGTGGGCCAGGACCAGAAGCTCGACATCGCACTTATAAAGATAGCCCCTGACGAGGAGCTGCCTGTAGCCGCCGTCGGAGATTCAGACGG
>JACPGA010000192.1 GCA_016182705.1 Deltaproteobacteria bacterium | reverse complement strand
CGAGCTATATATTCATATACGTTGCCATTTTTATCTGGTCTGCCGTGGAAGAGATAAGAAATGGCGGCGCGCTCAGGGCTCTGAAGCGGGTCGTGCTCCTTCACTGCGTTCCGGCCGCTTTCCTTGCCGCGTATTATTTTCTGTTTTTGAAGAGCATGGTCTATGGGGGAGGGGAGATGGTGGAGCCCCTGAAAGTGGTCATCTCCGCCGCCTCCATGGCAACAGGGCTTTCCTCTGAAGGCGTTTATGGATACATCTCGCTCGTGGCCGTTCTCATTTTCTCGGCCGGAGGGCTCGTTTGGCTGAAGCGGACTGCCCCGGTCCAGCCTGTTTTCTTCCTGTGCGCCATATTCATAGTCCCGGCTCTCGCTACAGTGACCTTGAAGCCCGAGTTCCTCTACTTCAGGTATTTCCTCGTGTGCTTCCCGTTTTTTTATCTTCTTGCCGCTTACGCTCTGGCTGGTATTTACAGAAGGGCGCTCTGGGGCAAGCCGGTATTTTTCGCCGCCATAATAATTTTCAGCGTTCTCAATTTAAAAGCAACCGTCGATCTTATAAGATACGGCAGGGGCGCTTATTCTGAGGCAATCGAATATATGGTCAGGGAGAGCGCCGGGCCGGAAGTCGTTGTAGGCAGCGACCATGATTTCAGGAACAAGCTCGTACTTGATTTTTATTCCGGGTTTTTTACGGAGAAAAGGATTACGTATCTCGACAAAGGCGCCCGGCTGGATTCGACGCCCGATTGGCTTCTGGCGCACAGTGTTGATACGGCCCGAAAGCCAGCCGGGTTCCTCTTTGAGGGGGGCCACAGGTTCACCCTTAAACAAAGTTATGGCTTTTCCGGGGTCTCCGGATGGAGCTGGTTTGTGTATAAGAAGGACATCGAGTAAAACAAAAACCCCCTTCCGCCGCGCGGAAGGGGGTTTTTGTCAGGCATGGCGTAACGTTTATTCGTCAGGTTTTCCCCTCCTCTTAAAGACTTCAATGCGCCTTCGGTCCCTGTAAGGCTGCGCAGCTTTGAGAATACGTCAAGCATGTAGCCCTTCAGGTCAGGTGTGAAATCAGGAGCTTTTTCTTTGAAAGAGTGGATCAGGGCGGACAAATCCTTTACATGCCGCTCGTGGTCGGCCCTGAACTTTTCGATATCTCTCTTTATATCCGAGATGTCGATATGGTTCAGACATTCATTGTAGGCGTGTATCGCGTCTATGTCGAGCTGGCACAGACTCCTGAGCTCCTTGACTATGTCGCTGTTATCCATGTAGCCCCTCCTTGTGTTTGGAAACATTCATGTTAGAAGTATAATCCTGATACAGAGTACCCGCAAATCCGCAAACATGAAAAAGCCGCAACTCTTCGAGCTTGCGGCTTTTCAAGCGGAACAGATGAAGGGTCAGGCGGCCCGTCCTGACTCGTCTTCCAGTTTTTTTTCGGCTTTTTCCAGAGTCTCGGCTGCTGTTTCTCTGAATGCCGCGCCTGCCTCGCCAAGCAGTTCACGCTCTTTTCTGGTCTCGGGCAGCCCCAGGCCAAGCGCAGAACCTATGGCAAAAGCGGCGGCTACAACGGCCAGCGGGTTGTCTTCCACCAGGTCGTGGAAGATGCTTCTGGCTTCACTGGCCCTGCCGCGCAGTTCCTCTCCGGCATAGCCCGTTTTTTCACTGACGCGGCCGCGAAGCCTCTGGGCCTTTTCACGGGCCTTCTGGCTTATATCGTGGACCTTTTCCCTGGCTTCAGCGGTTTTTCCTTCGGTTGTGGCCTGGACTTCAGCCTGATACCTTCCGCCTTCGGACCCTCTGGCGAAAAGGATTATCAACCCGGCTCCCGCCATTGCCGCGGGGATAGGGTTATTCCGGATCGTATCGACAAGGGACGAGCCGGTATCCCGTGCCCTGGACCCTGGCCGTGTCATTGCTCTTATCTCATCCCAGGCCCTGTCTTTCAAGCGCTCCGCCGAGAACTTGTCCATCATATTTTTCGTTTCAGCCATTTCTCGTCCTCCCTGAATGAAGACATGGTCTGTTGAGGCGTTATATCGATTTTCCGTATGTCGGCTATACCCTTCCTGACCATGTAGTAGCCTATCGCTGAAGCGACTGCGCCCACGATCAGGGCGGAGAGCCAGTACGAAACCGCGTTTCCGAGCGCTATGACTATGGCTGCCACTATGGCGAAGAAACCGGCATGTAAAAGCGCGCCTCCCATGGCGGCCGACCTCATGTCGTTGACGCCGCGCGTAAGCTTCGCGCTCATCTCGTTCTTTGCCAGCAGCATCTCCTGTCTGAAGAGGTTGCGGACCTCTATAGATAAATCGGTCATAAGCTCGCTCAGGGTCTTCTCCCGTTCCTGTTCCTCTTTTCTAACGTAGGACATTTTTCGCCCTCCTGGTTCAATGCCTGACGGTTTCAGAGGCCCCGCTTTTTGCGAAGCGGGCCAGCAGAAAACCGGCTACCAGAGCCCCGCCTATTGAAAACGCGGGCCTCTCACGTACGTAGTATTCGGCATCGCTTATTATCTGATCGGCGTCCC
>JACPGA010000212.1 GCA_016182705.1 Deltaproteobacteria bacterium | reverse complement strand
CGTGGCAGCTGGAGCACTCGACCTTGCTGTCCCTGAGGAGGTCAGCGATAGTCGCGCTGGCGTCGACATAGCCCTTCACGGCCCAGAGGTTCTTGGTCATGTTGCCGTTGTCAAAGGTCGCGGCAGAGGTGGCCAGGTCAGCGGTCAGGTTGATGTTGGCGATGATGGTGTTCGTGGGCCTCAGACCGGCGCGGTCAGCGTTATAGGCAATAGAAACCGGGTGGTCGTTGGAGAGGTTGAGGCCGATGTTCAACCTGCCGGAGGTCATGTAGTCGGAGACTACGCCCGGGACAGCGGCATCCCAGAAAGTAAAGCCCCTGTCGGCTCCGCCGTTGGTCACGCCCGACTTACCGGGAGCGTTGACGAGGTTGTCGAAGGTGGTTACGCCGTCGTGGCAGCTAAGGCAGGCCAGCGAGGTGGAGCCGATGTCCGTGGAAGCTACCGAAGTGCCGCCAAGGGTGGTGCCGTAAGCGGTGAAGGAAGCGGGAGCGGAGGTGCCCCTGTTCCACATGGGCTTCAGGTTGTTAGCGGTGTTGGTGTGGTGAGGCGTATGACAGAACACGCATATCTCGGTGGTGGAGGCGGTGGTGATGTGCTCGCCGAGTCCGCCGAGGTTGTGCCTGGAGTTACCAATGCCGTTGGCTGCGTCGCCGTCGTTATAGGTGTCGATGGCGGAGGCGGTGCCTACTGCGATGAAGCCTACTGAAGCTACTGCGAGCGCGAGTGTAAGGAACCTTTTCATTATTTTGACTCCTTGGTGGTTTTTTTGGTGTTGCCGTTTTTCGTTGCTTCTTCTGACTGGCATTTTTTATTGTGGGCAATAAAAAATGCCGTCAATCCCCGCCTGGCATCAGCGGAATTGCGGCATCATCACCTGCAAATCTTCCGGAGGCCCACCATGAACCTCCAGAGTTCCTAAGTTGTGTTCATTATACTCCCGGGTTAAAATTTGTCAATAGGAAAAATTAATGGATTTTAATGGAAAGGAAAAATCTGAGAGTGGGATAAAAAAAGGCCGCCCTTTGAAGAGGGCGGCCTTTTGAAGGAGGACTTTATTTCTTGACCGGCGCGGCGGCCCTGGCTTTAGCCTTTTCGCCAAGGTATTCGAACATGTTTATCCTCCGGTTCCAGGAGTCTACGACATAGATATAATCATCGTTGTCAACGGCCATGCCCGCTGGCAGTATCATCTGCGACCTGTCGCTGCCGTAGGACGCGAAGGCAAGAAGCACCTGGCCTTCCTCGTTGAATATCTGGATATTGTTAAACGCGGCGTCGACTACGTATATATGCCCTTCGCTATCGACCGCGACGCCCTTGGGACGGGCGAACATGCCGGGAGCGTCTCCGAACTGGCCAAAGGCCCTGATGAACTTTCCTTCCTTATCCAGTATCTGCAGCCTTCCATTCATCGTGTCGACGACGTAGAGGTTGCCTTTTTTATCAATGCCCAGGTGGGAGGGGAAGTTGAACTCGCCTTCTTCCTTGCCCCTCTTGCCTATTGTCCCCGTGTTCTTGAGCGTGTCGAGGTCGAACACCTTGATGTTATGATTGTGCGTGTCCGTTACGTACAGCTTTCTGTTTACGCTGTCGGCTATGATGCCGCTCGGCTGCTTGAATGGCTCGTCAGGCTGCAGATAGCCGATTATCTTGGCGCTCGGGCTGAGGACGGTAACCTTGTCTACCTGAGAGTCGGTCACGAAGACCCTGCCATCGGTGTCGGCAGTGACGCCGATCGGCTTGTAGAATATCCTCGCGCCCATGCCGGCCAGCGTGTTCATCTTCGATTTCTTCGGGTCGAAGATGAATACGTCCGAGTTCGCCGTATCAGTAACGTATATTTTGCTGTCATTGCCGACAAAGACGCTCATCGGCTTTTTAAGCATCGTGCCGGCCTCTCCGCCAAGGAGAATGTCGCTCGCGATACCGCCGCCGCTGAAGTCGGAACTGCCTTTGTAAGACCTTACATATTTTATCTTAGGCTCGTCAGGCGGCTCGGGCCAGACCAGGTCGGGTAGCGGGGGCGCCGCGCATCCGTAAATGGCCGCGCTGACTGATATCATTATAAAAAGCTTTTTTAAGGTTCTTCTCATCTTCTTCTTCCCTCTGTTTTTCAAGGTGTGAAGCGTCAAATGCCTGGTCAGTTCTCTTTCATTACAAAGTCAAATCTTACAATGCCGGACAAGCCCAAGTCAAGCGCAACTTGGGTAAGTACCCAAGTATTAAAAAGATTTAACGTTTTTTTAAGCGTTCACATAATAAAAGCCCGTCCAGTGAAATGGGCCTTTGGGAGCGGTTCCAGTATGGCTGGCAGGCTTATTTCCAGCGCTCTTTTTCAAGCGACTGGCCTTTTAACACAATATGGCACCTGATGCAGTTCTCTCTGGGCCAGAAGGTAAATGCGACCTTGCCGTGGCACCTTCCGCACCACTGGCCTTTGAATATCTCGTCCATGGTAATCGGGTTTGCGCCGGCCTCAGGTATGAATATCTTGGGATGGCAGTTGTTGCAGCTCAGCCAATAGGTGTGTATTGAATGCGGGAACATGACATTGGCCATGAGCGGGACTTTGGCTTCGATGAATATGTT
>JACPGA010000005.1 GCA_016182705.1 Deltaproteobacteria bacterium | reverse complement strand
ACTGCCCCCGGGGCAGGGCGGTTTAAACCCGAACGGCGGATTCACTTTCATGTGGCATTCCCATACTGAAAAGGAAATGACCAATTATGACATCTTCCCGGGCGGCCTGATGACCATGCTCATCATCCAGCCCCCCGGCGCGCCGGTAATGGAGTAGGAGGAATGATGATAAAAAAACTGCCGGTTCCAGTTTTTTGCCTGCTTGTCTGCCTCTTTACGTTTTTCGCCGCAACCCCCTCGTGGGCGCTCGACGTGTACATGGCCGCAAAGCAGTACACAAAGACGATGCCTGACGGCTCCGAGATCGTGATGTGGGGCTTCGCGGCAGACCAGGACAACGACCTCGGCACTGACGACGGGGAAGCTGCGAGCTCTCCCGGGCCGCTGATAACCGTGCCGCCCGGCTTATCTACCATAGCGGGACACACCTTCCGGTACAGGTCCCCATGGGACTTTATGGCGCGGTTAAAAAAGACGCGTCAGCCGGACAGGCCTACTCAAGAGGCGACACGGCCTACCAGAACGAGGTACTTCTCTTTTACAGTGAAGTAGACCCGGCTCTCCACGCCGCCGTAGCGGGGGGGACCTACGGGAGCGCCGCTTACCCCGGCACGATCAAGTATGACCCCAAGTATTTCCTTGTGAACGGGCAGCCTTATACTTCCGCTACTCTGCCGACATTCGCGGGCGCGCCCGGCGAGACGGCTCTTTTAAGATTTTTCAACGCTGGAATAGATTCGCGCTCAATTGTCCTGCAGGGCTTGTATATGCAGCTTCTTTCAGAGGACGGCAACCTTTATCAGTTCCCGAAAGAGCAGTATTCGGTTTTCATCCCGGCTGGAAAGACAGCCGAGGGCATCATAACGCCAGAGGCGCCGGGTGACTACCCTGTTTATGACAGGAGGCTCTTTCTGGTAAGCAACGGCGTCTCCCCCGGCGGGATGTTCTCAGTCCTCAGGGTCTCTTCAGGCATTCTGGCGGTTGACGACAGTTACACTGTAGAACAGGATACGCTTCTTTCAGTCCCCGTGCCAGGCGTATGCGCCAACGATATGTCCGTTCAGGGCGCGTCTGCCGTTGCCGTAACGGAGCCCCAGAACGGAACGCTGGCATTGAGCGCTGATTGTTCTTTCACCTACACGCCATCCGCCGGTTTCAGCGGCACTGATTTTTTTGAGTATCAGCTTGTCGCTCAGGGAAACCAGAGCAACACCGCTAACGTTACCATAACAGTAATGCCGGCCCAGCAGACGCCGGTGGCCAATGACGACTCGTACGCTACAAACGAGGATATCTCGTTGAATGTGACCGCGCCCGGCGTGCTGGTGAATGATTCTATTGCCGGCGCGAACCCGAGGGCCGCGCTTGTTTCACAGCCGGTCAACGGCACGCTTTCATTCAGCGCGACCGGTTCATTTTCATACACGCCTTCAGCCAACTTCAGCGGCAGCGACTCGTTCAGTTATAAAATACTCACAGACACGTTCGAGAGCAATGCCGCGATCGTAAACATTACGGTAAATCCGGTGAACGACCTCCCAAGCGCCGTAAATGACTCTGTAACAACGCCAAAGAACACACAGATAGTCATAAACGTGCTCGGCAATGACACTGACGTGGAGGGCAGCCCCCTGACGGTTACGAACGTCAGCGCGCCTGCCAACGGGACTGCCGTGTTAAACGCCGATAATACGGTTACCTACACACCGAATGCTGAATTCGTGGGGATTGACACATTCACGTACAGGGCGCTCCGGCCACGGTTACTGTCAATGTGACACAGACTCCGACGGCCGTGAACGACTCCTACGTTGTTACAGAGGACACAAACCTCATCGTTCAGACGCCGTGCGTGCTTGTGAACGATATTACCCTCGGTGAAGGGCCTTCAGCAGCCCTGGTCTCCGGGCCCGCGAACGGCATTATCGAATTCGCCACGGATGGGGCTTTCAACTACACGCCGAACGCCAACTTCTCCGGCATTGACACGTTTACCTACAGTTTCACCTCCGGCGCTCTCCAGAGCAATATCGCCACTGTGAGCATAACGGTAACTCCTGTCAATGACGCGCCGGTCGCGGCCTACGAGAATGTCACGACGGCCTTCAATACGCCCATCATAGTCAACGCTCTGGCAAACGACACTGACCCTGACGGAGACGTTCTGAGCGTCGCCGCTATCACCACGGCGCCAGTGAGCGGGACGGCCGTCATCAATCCGGATAATACTTTCACCTACACCCCGAACGCCGGGTTTGCCGGAAGCGACAGGTTCTTTTATACAGCGACCGACGGCACGCTGACAAGCAATGCCGCCCGCGTGTATGTGACTGTCAGGGCCAACCAGCTGCCTGTCGCGGTAATCGATTACGCGGATACACGGCTTAACACACAGGTAGTCATCGACCTGGCCGCGAACGACTATGACCCGGACGGTACAATCGTCAGAAGCTCGTTGACTATCCTGACCAATCCGGGCAGGGGAGGCAGTGTCGTCAATAACGGAGACGGGACCGTGACCTTTACGCCCCTTTCCGGCTTCGCAGGCTCCGATTACTTCTACTACAACATCAAGGATAACTACGGCGCGACTTCAAGAAGCGCGAAGGTCACAGTGAAGGTCATAAGGTAAGGAGGGCTTTCTTGCAGCGAAGGATGATAGTAACGCTTCTGCTCGCGTTGGTGCCGGTCCTGGCCCAGGGGTGCTCCCTCAAGGCCGGGACCGTCGCGGCGCAAATCAATGAGAAATCTATAATCGAAGAGAAGTGGGGCATAAGGGTCGAAGGCTTGAGGCTTACGGCTGAAGGCTACATGTGCGACTTCAGGTTCAGGGTCATTGACGCAGCCAAGGCAGCCCCACTTCTCAACAGGAAAAACTCCGCGTCTCTTTTGAATGAGACTACCGGCATGATGACGTATGTCCCGGCTCCTCCGAAGGTCGGCCCCCTTCGCCAGACAGTCAAGCTCGGAAGTCCTGTCGAGGGCAGGACCTACTTCATATTTTTCGCGAACCCGGGCAAGCTCATCAAAACCGGCGCAAAGGCCACAGTCTCTGTCGGCGATTTTGTCCTGCCCGGTCTCGTAGTGCAATGACCGGAGGGTTGATGAAAACGCGCTCTCGTCTGCTCACGGCTTTTTCACTGGCCCTGATTTTATCCGGCGGCTTTTATGAAAATGCCAATGCCGCTGAATTAAGCCCGGCCCTCACTGAGGCAGTCTCGAAGCTCGCCCCCGGCGAAAAGCTCGCCGTCATCGTGCGTTTCAGCGCGCCTGCGGATATTACGCGCGTTCACCGGGCGGACAGGAATAAAAGGAAAAAGATCGTCAGCCTGCTGAAGACGAAGATGCGTGAGTCGGCCGGGACAGTCGCTCAGCTTCTCGCGAAAACAGGGTCCGCGCGAAAAGACTTGTGGATAATAAACGGCATATCCGTGAAGGCTGATGCGGCCCTTCTGGACGCGCTTTCAAAACATCCGAGAGTCGCGGCTGTCACGCTTGATGCTGTGGTCCCCGCCCCCGGGGTAAATTTCGGCTCCCCCGGCGCTCCGGAGTGGAATATCTCCATGGTGCAGGCCCCTGAGCTGTGGAGCATGGGCATAAACGGCGGCAATGTCGTGGTCGCGTCAATGGACACCGGAGTAGACCTGTTTCACCCTGACCTGAACGGCTCATGGAGGGGAGGGGCAAACAGCTGGTATGACCCGTATGGGGAGCATCCAACCCCTTTTGATGCCAATGGCCACGGGACCCTGACGACGGGAATAATCAATGGGGGCGGCAACGGCGGGACATCCATCGGTATGGCCCCAGGCGCGAAGTGGATGGCGGTGAAGATATTCAAGGACGACGGCTACGCGAGCTTGAGCGCTATTCATCAGGGTTTTCAATGGCTGCTCGACCCTGACGGCGACCCTTTGACAAATGACGCTCCGGCGCTCGTGAACAGCTCCTGGGGGCTCGGTAACCTGAACGGCTGCTCAACTGACTTTTCTCAGGACATACAGGTGCTGAACAGCGCGGGCATAATGACTGTCTTCGCGGCAGGCAATTACGGGCCTAACCAGTACACGAGCACCAGCTGCCTGCGGCGGCTCGACATATCCGCTCCTTACCGCCCCCGGTGTAGACATCAGGACAGCGGACCTTACTTATGGCGGAGCCATACCCCAGTCTTACAGCGTCGTTTCGGGTACTTCATTCGCGTCTGCCCACGTAAGCGGCGCATTGGCTCTCCTGGCGAGCGCTTTCCCTGAGGCCACTCCTGACCAGCTTGTGTCCGCCCTCATGTCTTCGGCCCACGACCTTGGGCAGACCGGGGCTGACAACGGGTACGGGGCAGGGCTCATACAGCTCAAGGCCGCTTACGACGTCCTTGCCGCACTGGGCCCGCAGCCTTTGCCTGTCCCTGTAACCGATCAGGACAATGACGGCTTTGCTCTTGCGGAGGACTGCAATGACAGCGACCCGTCTATTCATCCGGGAGCAGTCGAAGTCAAGCTCGACGCCATAGACCAGGACTGCAATGGGTACGACCTTACAATCAGCATAATACGCGCAACATACAGTGAGACTTACAAGAGCCTGAGGGTCGAGGCAAAAAGCGCTCTTGGAGACGCGGCGGCGCTTCAGGTCGAAGGTTTCGGGCCGATGAGCTGGAGCGCCAATCTTAAAAAATGGGTGCTGACCGTGAGAACGCCCACAATGCCGGCTGCTGTTATTGTTACAGGCATAGAGGGCTCTTCGAGCTTTGAGCTCGCCGGTCAGGCTCCTCAGCCTATTCCTGTCCCCGAGCCCGTGCCCGTGCCTCAGCCAGTACCTGACCCAGTCCCTGTAACCGACCAGGACAATGACGGCTATGAAACAGGACAGGACTGTAATGACACCGACCCTTCAATACACCCGGGAGCGGTCGAGGTCAAACTCGACGGTATAGACCAGGACTGCAACGGGTATGACCTTACAATC
>JACPGA010000191.1 GCA_016182705.1 Deltaproteobacteria bacterium | reverse complement strand
GTGACAGAGCAGGCCTACGACAACCCCATGTTCGTCGAGGACGTCGTCAGGGAAGTGGCGATAAACCTGGGGAAGATAAAGAAGATAAAATGGTGCCGGGTAGAGGCGGAGAACTGGGAGTCCATTCATAATCATAGCGCGTATGCATTTATCGAGCGTGCGCTATAGGGTGCTTCTGAAAATTGATCTTTTTCCTGATCTCTGTGTCAGGCCGTAAATAAAAATGCTCACATATTGTCATATATGCTGCGCTTTTTATTTCCGCCCTTCCTTGACCTCAGAAAAAAAATCTAATTTTCAGAGGCACCGTCCAAGACGAGATTGCATTGTCATGCCTGCAATCACAAATCACCTGAAAGCTTGCTGAAAATTCCGGTTTGCGCGGTTTTGAGGGGAGTATAGCGAGAGAGTTCGGGCCCGTCTGAGTCAGCCTTTGTAAAGCACTTCTTTAACCTTGAGCTTCAATTCCTCCACCCAGAACGGGTTACCCTTCTGAATAAAGCCCTTCACGTTCAGCTCGAACCACTTCGGGTCGAGCACAAGGTCGTCTATGATGTCCTTGCCTGTAGTTATTATGGCCGGGGCGCTCACGCCTGACTCCCTGATCCTGACGAGAAGGTCCTCGCCGTCCAGGAGCGATTCAGCATCGGCAGGGTTCTTCAGATACAGGTCTGTTACTATGAGGTGTATTTTCTGCTCCATAGCCTTTAAGGCTTCTGTGGAGCTCTTGACAGGTATTATGGCGAAACCGAGCTCAGAGAGGCTGTTCTCGACCATATCCCTTGAAAGGCGGTCGTCTTCGATTACGAGGATGGTCTCAACGCCGGGGGCGTGGGCAACTTCCCTGACGGGCGCGGGCCTTGCGGCCTGGACAGGAGCAGGGGGAACCGGGGCGCTTACGGCCTGCCTTTCTTCCCTGCGCGGCGCCTCCGCGGCTTTCTGGGCCGCCGCCTTTTTCGCAAGCTCGGAAAGGGGCGTTACCTCGAAGGCCGCTCCAGTCCATACGAGGAAGAATTTGGCGCCGCATTTCACGCAGTTTATCCGCGAGCCCTTCTCCCATTCGCCAAGCCGCTCAGCGGGTATCCAGAGCCTGAACGCGCCGCTGCATTCAGAGCACTTTATCTCGACCGGCTCTTTGGTATTTGCCGCTTTTTTTTCCTGAAGTTCAGGCATTTAACCCTTTAAGTATATAATAAGCCGCAAATTTCCCAGAATACGGACAGTTTAACTTAAATCGCCGGCGGGTGTCAACGGTTCTCCTATCTCGCCTCTATCCGCCCCTGTATACCGGCGACCCTGCCGAGCCCGAGGAGGTCGAAGGTGAGATAGACTATCCTCTCCTCGAGCCTTTCCGTGTAGGTAAGGGTCGAGCTCCAGCACTGGTGGAGATACTCCACTCCGTAAGCGGTCTCAAGGGACCTGTTCTCGTCAAATGAATACCTTTTCAGATAGGTCAGGTCCAGTCCCTTTGAAAGGCGCGCCCTCAGGGCCGCTTCAAGATAATTCGCCCCTTCCCTGACGTACCTGTGTGTGACGTTCATGGTATCGCCCCTGGTGTCGGCGGCTGAAACCGACAGGTCGTACGTGTTGAACCTGTTATCGTATACGTCGAAGCTCCCTTTGGCCGTGCCCCATATCCATTCGGAGGGCCGCGCTATGACTTCGCCGGTTATATCGGAAAAAGGCTTCCTCTCGTCGGTGGGAGACAAAAGCTCTCTTTGCGCCTCATGTATGTTGTAAGACTGTCTGAGGTCGAGGTACAGGTAGTCGAAATATCTTGTCCCGGCGCCTTCCACGAGCTTTCCTGTGATAGTCGAGTTGATGGAGTAGGTCATACTGTTCTGGGCGGCTATCCTGTCCAGCGCGTCAAATTCCGGCAGGTCTGACTGCCCGACGTCCGGTATGTATGTGTACCTGAGGCCGGGGCGGAAGGTATGCCTCAAGGCCTTGACCCTGGGCATGTCCACGGCGTATATCCTGACGAAGGTGGTCGTGAGGTCGGCTGTAGCGTCGTAGATGAACCTTTCAAACGATGTCCCGTCCGGGTGGTTGTCCACGAGCCAGTAGGTCGCCCTGCCGCCGATCGAAGGAGTGAAGTCGAACCACCCGCCGGGGCTCATCGGCAGGGAGACCCTGGGGTGCGCGTCTATCCTCTGCCCTTTTACCCCTTCTTTCCTCCAGAAGTTCACGAAACTCGATTCGCTCGCGATGTAAAAGGGCGAGCCGAAGATTTTCTTCTCAGTGTTCGTGAATGTTATTTCCGGAAGCCGCTGGAGCGTAGTTGCGTCTTCGAGGTCGAGGAGGTTGTTGAAAAGCCTGAACTGGCCCACGAGGCTGAACACAGACCAGCTTTTGCTCGCGGACACGTTGCTCTCAATCGATTCGAGCGACCTTTCGTTCGAGCCCCTTCCGAAGTCGATGAAGTACTCGTCGTCGCTTACGAGGTCTATGTCGGCCCTGAGCTTGACGCCGTATGGCAGTTCTTCCTGGTGATGGTACTTGAGCCGCCACCTGTTGTTGTCGGCGTCTACAGGCCTGGACAGGTTCGACAAATCGTCCCTGAAGTCCCTTACCCTGTTAATGTCGTTTTCCTGATACTGGTAGAACAATATCTGCCCATAGCTCTGCCGCGTCCTGATGTACCTGTATTCAATACCCTTGCCGAGCCCCCTCTGGGTCTCGACATCCAGGTAAAAGGTGGCGTCGGTGTTTCCTGATATGGCCCAGAAAAAGGAGTTGTCCAGGACAAAGCCGCGTAGCCTGGAGTACCCGGGCTTTGGCTGGAGAAAGCCCGTCTGCCTTTCCCTTTTTATGGGTATGGAAATGTAAGGGGAGTACATTACAGGCACGCCTTTTATGTAGAACCGGGCGTTCCAGCCGGTAAGGAAGTCGCCGACGACGACCTTTGCCGACGAGGCGGCAAAGCTCCAGGCCGGGGATTCATCCGGAGGGCAGTCGCAGGTGGTATAGGACAGTTTCGCGGCCTTGTACGATTCCGGCCCGGTCTTTTCAAAAGTATCGGCTGTGAGGTGGATGTTGTCGTCACGGTAGAAGAGCCTGCCGTTGGCGAGGATGGCGGTCTTGTTCTTCAGGTTGAACTGGAGGCTTTCGCCGGTAAGTGTGCTCCCGCCCTCGTCTACGACATTGATGCCGCCTGAAGCGGTCGCCACTCCGGCGGCCATGTCCATTATGGCCGACTCGGCCCTTAAGACTATTCCGGGCTGGGAAATCTCCACGTTGCCGGTGGCATGATACGTGTCGGTTGTCCTGTCATAGATTATCTTGTCGGCGTTGACTTCAACGGGCGCTTCCCCGGTGAAAAGTTCGCCGGTCGGGGCTTCAGGCCGCGCCTCCGTCGTAAAGAACAGGAAGGCCGGGAGGAAAAAAAGTATAAGGAAGAGTTTCCTTGAGGGCATCGAGAGGTTTCCGAGTGTTGTGTTACGGCTATTGGGGATTAGCTTTGCAAATTAGCACACAAGGGGCTCATTTACAAGGCAAAGCTGAATTCAAGGCAAGCGCCTTTACGAGGTATTCGCGGCCTTCGCCGACCGTGAAAAGCGACCCCGTAACGCATACGCAGTCAGTGTGTGAGGCAAGGGAGAGGGCCTTTTTGCAGGCCTCTTTTACCGATTCCACCCCGATGACCGGCTTGCCGTACTTTGAGGCGGCCTGCGTGAGCGCAGGAAGAGTCGCCGAGCGCTCCCCTTTGGGTTTCGTGGCGATGACGAGGTCAGAGGCAGGGACGAGTTCTTTCAGGATGCCGTTCATGTCCTTGTCTGACATGATGCCTATGACGAGTATGAGGCGCTTTTTCTTCAGGCTGGAAAGCGCGTTTTTCAACGAGGCCGCCCCAGCGGGGTTGTGCGCGCCGTCCAGGACGACGAGCGGCCTTCTGGACAATATCTCGAACCTGC
>JACPGA010000188.1 GCA_016182705.1 Deltaproteobacteria bacterium | reverse complement strand
GAGGTCTATCGTATAATCGAGCCTTATCTTCCAGCGCAGGACCCCGTAGGCTATCTCGGTGGCGAGGGCCGCGTCATTGGCAGGAAGGCCCGCGGTCTCTTTCATGATGAGGATGTCCGCGTACGCGTCCCCTCCCTCGACCCTGTTCAACACATCGAAAGCCGCTCTGCGCGCTCCTCTTGCTTTTTCTTCCATAATTACCCTGTCCTGTTTTCAAAGAGTTTATCACGACGGCAGCCCGATTTAAACGGCGCTCTAAAGTTTCCCATCTGTGGGCCGATAATAACTTTAATCCCATCCCCGGAATAAACTTATACAGCCAGGAGGTAGTATGCGTTTTCTGCAGCGGATCAGCATCCGGAATTTCATGCTGGCGGTTATCGGTACGCTCGTGCTGGTGCTCGCGGGGCTTTCAGCGTCAATCGCCCTTGACACATGGAAGTACTACAAGGAGACAACAAGGGTCGACATAGCCAACGAGATGGCTGACAACCTGCTTGCGGCCGCGGGCTTCGCGGCCAAGGAAAGGGGATTTACCGCCACGGCGCTTTCTTCCGACAAGCCGGCGGAAGGCGCTCTGGTGCAAAAAATGAATGACGTCCGGTCAAAACTGGACGAAACTTTCAAGAAAACCTTTGAACTTGCCGGTGAATATCAGGAAGCTGACAAGGACAACACCCTCTTCAACTCTTCAATTAAAGAAGTCAAAAGGCTCCAGGACGAGCTCCAGTCGCTCAGGAGGACAGTTGACGGCGAAATCGAAAAGGAAGTAAAGAACTATGCCCCGCAGGATTGGATAAAATTCTCTACGTCGCTCATTGACGCTACCTCCGAGGCCAGGCTCGCTGCCTTCACATCGAGTGCCAGCACGGATTCCAACCAGCAGGCCTTGAGGATGAACCTGGAATTGAAGCAGGCCCTGTGGCTTGTAAGCGAATACGCCGGAAGGGAACGGGCGGCGCTCGCGAAGTTCATATCATCGAAAACACCCGCGGACGAAGCGACTATTCAGAAGCTCAACACCTTCAGGGCTGTCGTCGATATAAACTTGAAGCCCATCATGCGCGTCAAGAACACGAGCGGCATGGACCAGGAGGTACTCGAAGCGCTTTCAAAGATGGAAAGCATCTACCTGGGCAGCTTCGAGGCCATACGCAAATCGGTTATGGAAACAGCGTCGACAGGCGCGTACCCCGTTACCGGCAAGGAATGGATAGAAAAAAGCAGCGAGGCGATTGACTCGATACTCGCTGTGTCCGCCACTGTAGGCGCGATGGTCGACAAACCGCTGATGGCTGACCTGGCCTCTTCCAAGCGGAACATGATAATAGCCTTCATCTTCATGCTGGCGGTTATCGCTCTCGGCA
The DNA here is from genome assembly GCA_016182705.1 of Deltaproteobacteria bacterium. Classification (GTDB taxonomy): domain Bacteria; phylum Desulfobacterota; class GWC2-55-46; order GWC2-55-46; family GWC2-55-46; genus GWA2-54-12. Next base: position 3,010 of record JACPGA010000188.1, on the reverse strand, counting down.
TATTCGCCATGATAATAATAAGAAACAAGGTCGTTCAGCCCATATCCCGCCTCAACGAAGCCATAACCAACATAGAGAAGACCAACGACCTCACCCTCAATATCGACGTAACCTCAGAAGACGAGAACGGCCAGATGGCCACGGCCTTCAACAGCATGATCGGAAAGTTCCACGCCATTGTGAAGGACCTCCACTCGTCAATCGAACATCTCGCCTCATCTTCCGAGGAGCTTTCAGCCTCGGCGGTGCAGATAGCTGGCGGCTCCCAGTCGCAAAGCTCGAGGGCGGCCCAGGTCTCCACGGCTACCCAGGAGATGAGCGCGACCATCATAGAAGTGGCCAAGAACGTCTCCGGCGCCTCTGATGCCGCAAGGGAAGCGAGCAGCGTGGCTGTAAAGGGCGGCAGGATAGTTGCTGAATCGATAGAGTCCATGAACGGCATCGCCGACACCGCGAAGGAATCCAGCGCCATCATCTCCGCGCTCGGCAACCGCTCCAACCAGATCGGGGACATCGTGAACGTCATAGACGACATCGCCGACCAGACCAACCTCCTTGCGCTTAACGCCGCAATAGAGGCTGCCAGGGCCGGAGAGCAGGGGCGCGGCTTTGCCGTGGTCGCCGACGAGGTAAGAAAGCTCGCGGAAAAGACCATGAAGGCGACAAAGGAAATAGGCGAGATGATAAAGGCCATGCAGAATGAGACGGGCAAGGCCATATCGTCCATGCAGGATGAGGTGCATGCCGTTGAAAAGGGCGTGCGGCTCGCGAAAGAAGCAGGCGAGGCGTTAAGCGAGATAGTAAGCAAGGTTGACGTAGTCACCAGCATGGTGCACCAGGTCACGACTGCGACCGAACAGCAGTCGGCCGCCACAGAGCAGATAAGCGGCGACATAGCGGCCGTGGCGGACGTCATAAACGAGACCTCTTCCAGCGCCCAGCAGATAGCGAAGGCGAGCCAGGAGATGGCAGAGCTTGCCACAAGCCTCAAAGCCACGGTCGAGGTCTTCAGGATAGACGGAAAGCAGCCCGCCGGACAGGAACGGAGCGTCCAATCAAAGGTCGTTCAGCTCAAGAAGGCCAGAAAGGCCGCCTGAAGCTGATCATGTTTTGAAAAAGCCCTGCCCCGTTTAACGGGGCAGGGCTTTTTATTGAGGCTGCATTGAAGCAACGTCCGTCCTCCCTTGATAAAACCGCCCTTTTTTGTTACGATTTAAATATTATGGAAGAATATGGGATTGTCGTACAAAAAAAAGAACGCACTGCCGTTATCAAGGCCGAGAGGACTACCTCCTGCGACAACTGCGCCTCAAAAAAGTCCTGCCACAGCGGCGTCGGGACGGATAATGAAATACTTATAGAAGCCGAGGACCTGCCTGGAACGAAGGTCGGAGACCGGGTGGCGTTTTCAGTGAGCGCAGGGTCTGTCCTGAAAGCCGGGATGCTCCTGTACCTTCTTCCGATAGCCTTTTTCATCGGCGGCGTCGTACTGGGGCAGACCGTCCTGGCATCCATGCTGCCGGGATATAACTCAGACCTTGTCGCCGGGGTAACGGGGGTTATCTTCCTCGCGCTGGCATTTCTGGGTCTCAAGGGCTACGGAGCCCTTTCAGAGCGCAAAGGGTCTTTAAGGCCCAGAATCCTCAGGGTGGAATAATTGGCGATAGAAATAGTAACGCAGAACAGAAAGGCCTTTCACGATTACTTCATCGAGGAGACCTTCGAGGCCGGAGTCATGCTCACGGGCACCGAGGTCAAATCACTGAGGGCAGGAAAGGCCAACCTGAAGGACAGCTACGCGCGCATAAAAGACGGGGAAATATACCTTCTCAACACGCATATAAGCCCGTACAGCCTGGCTGACGGTTTCAAGCAGCACGAGCCCGAAAGGACCAGAAAGCTCCTCCTCCACAAAAAGGAGATAATGAAGCTCCTGGGCAAGACCAGGGAAAAAGGCTACACTCTGGTGCCCACGAAGATATACTTCAAGGACGGCAAGGCCAAGGTCGAAATCGGCCTGGCCAAAGGCAAGACATCGTATGACAAGCGCGATTCCATAAAGGCGCTCGACGTCAAGAGGGAGATCGCAAAAACAATAAGGCAGCGGACCAAGCAGTAAGCTGCCCGCCGTTTTTGACAAGGGCTTTATAAATCCCGGCTTTTGTGTTACAATAATTTCGTACGGTTGAGTTCTTTGACAATTGGGGGCGACTGGCTTCGACGGGACGGTCTGAGTCCGGGTGAAGCATGCCGAGTTAACTATCTTCTCGTAAAAAAAGGTAGGCAAACACAGTCGGCAACGACTACGATTACGCCCTGGCTGCCTAAAAACCGCCAGCGTCCGGCATACCTTTTCCTGCGGGGTTTGCAGGACGACAATTAGCAGGATGGCCCCTGGGGCTAGGTCCGAAGGACCTGGGGGCGAGACTCAACCGGACTGGCTTTCCTGAAACTTGCCTGCAGAGAGCAGGGGAGCGAGACTAAATCTGTGGGCTAAGCATGTAGAAGAAACGGATAAGCGTTTCCGGACGTGGGTTCGATTCCCACCGCCTCCACCAAATTTAAAAAAAGGGGTTAGATTAATCATCTAACCCCTTTTTTGTATCCAGGATATTTCATTACGCATGGAATTATAAGTGGATTGACTTACAGGAGAGCTGAGGACGTTCTTTCTTTTTCTCCGGCCTACTGCCCTGCCCTGTCCTTGTGCTGCGCTTTTTTCAGAGCAGCCAGCTCTCTTGATATCTTTACACGCCACGGTATCGAAAAAAGGAAGGCTGACAGCGCGCCGGCGGCAAAGGTAAGGATAAGCACGATTACCAGGGAGGCCGTAAAAGACCATTTCAGGAAGTTGACGCTTACTGGCATGGAATTCTGGAGCGCGAAGACAGCCGCCAGGGCCATCAGGACAACGGCAATTGCCATCAGAAATCTCATTTCATTCTCCTTGTCAGGCAGCCTTTTACTCAGCCTACCACTGTGAATAGCATCAACCCGGACGCTTGTCAAG
>JACPGA010000187.1 GCA_016182705.1 Deltaproteobacteria bacterium | reverse complement strand
GTTGTTCTCGATGAGAAGAATGATGTTCGCCATGGGGCTCCTTTCGTTAGTATGGTCGGGTACATCAGTGGCCTGTTTTGAACTTCCCCCTTTTCTAAAGGGGGAGAGAGGGGGATTATTTGTCCGCCCTGTTACGTGGTATGTTTTAAAGACAATACAAGAACAAACCCAACTCAGAAGAAACTAATGGGCGCAGCCCCCCTACTCCCCCTTCAATTCTTTTTTTATTTTTTTCGAAAGCGCGTCAGCCGCTCGGACAGGCTCCGTGAGTCTGTACTTTGGCGCGCAGTTGAGGATCATGCGGACTGAGCCCTCGATATCTATAAGATTCCCCGGTGAGACGAAAACGGGTTTTACCCTGTCCTGCGTCCGGAGCACCGCGCCGATTCTTTCGCCCTTGTGCGTAAGCGGCGACCAGTCGCCCCTTTTTTCGCCTGGCTCCGAATATTCACCAACGAGCCGTGTCTTCGCGCACCCTATCGACGGCAGGCCAGTCAACGCTCCCATAAACGCCGCGAGCCCAAGTCCTCTCGGGTGCGCAATACCCTGTCCGTCGAAAATGAGAAGCCCGGGCTTCTTTGATAATCCGTCAAGCGCGTCCAGCACTGCCGGGCCCTCTCTGAATGACAGGTAGCCTGTTATGTACGGAAACGCGAGCTTTCTTATCGCGACGCTCTTTTCAATCAATTCGAGTTCCGGATAACTGAAAAGACAGGCCGCACATATAATCGTATCATCTAAAAATGAGGCGTCAATACCTGCGAGAAGTTCGGGGGGGTTGAGAAGCGGGATGATCGTTAGTTCCTTTTTAAGCTCTTCCTGGATTTCTTTCAGGCGGCCTTTGTCCTCAGGCCACCTGAGGGCTTTTACGCGCTCAGGGTCCATCTGGTTTGCCCGGTCCTTTTTTGAAAACATCCGTCATATGCTTGACTGCGCTGAGTACGCTTTTTTCCCTGTATTCGTAGCCGGGATGCGCGCCAGAGAGCTCGCCGCCCACTTCAACCGATATGGAGGAGGATTTTTTCATTTCAAGCACCTGTGAAGGATAAGCAGACCTGTGTCCGGTCATGACAAAACTTATAACGCAAGCGACAGCGGCATACGGGGCGACATCCGCTCCAAAGAGCTCCACTGCCATGATGCTCGCGGCAATGGGAGTGTTTGCCGCGCCAGCGAGAAGGGCCACGAAGCCTATGGCCGAGAGCATGGCCGGGTCTACGCCAAGGACAGGACTCAGGGCCGAGCCTGCCGTCGCGCCGACAAAGAATATCGGCGTGCCTATCCCGCCGTGGCCGCCGAAGCTAAGAGTCACTGAGGTGAATATCGATTTCAGGATGAACGCGTACCAGGGGATATCACCCCCCTCCAGCGCCGATTGTATGGTGGGGAGCCCGAGGCCAAGGTAGTGCTCGGAGAATATGAAGGTCAGGGCGACGAGAAAAATTCCCGCTATGACGGCCTTTGCTTCAAGCGGCAGCTTTATGGCGCTTGAAGCTTTTTTGCCGAGACGGAGCGTCTCAACGAGAAAAAAAGAGCAGAGGCCGAAAAAGATTCCGGCCGCGATGACCTTTATAAAAAAAGCTTCGGAGAAGACCGGAACAAAGGTGATGGGGTTGTAGAAGTATGTAAGGCCCAGCCAGGACGAGACCTGGTAGCTTATTATGCCGGCGACAAAAGAAGGAAGGAGCACGTCATAGCGGATGCTCCCAACGAAAAGAACCTCCATGCCGAATATCGCTCCGGCCAGAGGCGTGCCGAACACGGAAGCGAAGCCGCTGCTTATGCCGCAGATGACAAGCTTTCTCCGGTCAGAGCCGTCGAACCTCAGGAGGTCGGCAAGCATCGATGCCAGGCCCGCGCCGATCTGCGCGCTCGGCCCTTCTTTTCCAGCGGAGCCGCCTGAGGTCAGCGTTATGAACGACCGCACAAATTCCGCTGGCACTGCTATCGGCTTTATCTTTCCGGAATTTCTGTGAATCGACTCTATGACCTTGTTCGCGCCGTGTCCTTCAGCGCCGGGCAAAACGTATTTGATGATAAGCGCGCTCGCGAGCAGGCCCAGCGGCATCGCGAGAAAATAATATCTGTAGGTGGATGCAGCGGCCGCGCCCCAGTTGAGCGTTTTTACGAAAACGGTCGTGGACGCGCCGACGATAACTCCGACCGCGGTGGCAAGGAGTATCCATTTGAAGACACTTATGAAAATGACTGTTTCTTCTGTAAGTCTTTTTTTCATAGGCCGAAGGAAGAAAGTATCTTTTGGATTATTATACACCTGTTCGCTGAAAAAGAAAAAGGGCCTCTCAGGAGGCCCTTGTAAAATCTTTATGGCTGTATCTAAAAATCAGTTATTTTTTTCTGAAGTTGAGGCACGTGGAAATAAAAAGCGGAGCATTCCAAAGAGATCAGGAAAAGAACAATTTAAGATGCTCACTGCACAAAGGAGTTGCCCTGCCCCGCCTCGCCATACTGGACAGTCTCAAATGAGGCGTCTTTTTTCACCATTGTGCAGTTGCCTTCGAATACCACGCCTTCGTCTATGATGAGGGTCGGCGTCTTTATCTCACCCACAAATTTCGCCGGGCTCCGGAGCTCGACACGGACGGCTGCTTCCAGGATACCTTTTACCGTGCCGGTTATTATGGCGCTTCCTGTTTTGATGTTCCCTTCAACATAGCCGCCGTCTCCAATGACGAGGGTCCCAGTGGCCAATATCTCTCCCTTGAAGCTTCCGTCGATCCTTACAGTCTCTTCAAAGGACAACTTTCCCTCTATGGCCATTCCCTTGCCTATGAAGCCAGTTACCTCTCCGCCCTTTTTCTTCTCTTCTTTTTCCTTGCCAAACATTCAGGCCTCCTTTATAAATACGCGGCTGAGATGTCCATCTTATAAGGAATGTGTCTTGCCCGGCAAGAATAAAGGTCACGTTTTACGCGGAAATTGCTCTCAGGAGCTCTAAAAGCCTCTCCCTCTCGTCGGGTGAATAATAGCTTATCTCTATGCTGCCTTTCCCTTTTCTTTCTTTCAGGGCCACTTTTGTGCCGAATATAGTCCGCAGCTCGTCTTCGATGGGGCTTTTTACTGAGTCGGAGGCCCTTGGCTTAACAGGCTTTTCTTTTTTCTCACCGGAGGCGAGTGCTTCGGCCTCCCTGACTGAAAGGCCCTTCGTGATTATCTGCCTGCAGAGTTCCGCCTGACGGCCGTGGCCTTCTATGGAAAGAAGGGCCCTGGCATGCCCCATGGTGATGCTGCCCTTTACTATCTCTTCCCTCACTTCATGGGGGAGCTTTAAAAGCCTTATGTAGTTCGCGACGGTTGCCCTGTCCTTGCCGACTTTTTTGGCGACCTCGTCCTGGGAGAGGCCAAAGCCCATGAGGCTCCTGTATGAATCGGCCTCTTCGATGGCGTTCAGGTCCCGCCTCTGGATGTTCT
>JACPGA010000186.1:8481-9175 GCA_016182705.1 Deltaproteobacteria bacterium | reverse complement strand
TGAAGATGCGCGAAGCCGGGTCTGAATAAAAACGTGAAATGTAAAAAGGGGGGGCTGCCTACGGGCAGCCCCCCTTTTTTTGTTTCAAGGCTACCTCTAAAAATTGCTCTTTTTCCTGACCTCTGTGTCAGAGCGTAATAAAAATGCTCACATATTCACATATATGCTGCGCTTTTTATTTCCGCCCTTCCTTGACTTTAGAAAAAATATCTAATTTTTAGAGACAGCCTTAAATGTTTTTTAAAATACCCAGAGCACCGGGCAGGGAGATTTTCTTGTGACATTGTCAGTGATGCTGCCGGCGAAAAGCTTGCCTATCGGCGAATAACGGTGCGTTGACATTATTATCAGGTCTGCTTTTTTCTCTTCGGCGAGCGCTATTATCTCGTGCGAGGCGTCTCCTTCGCGAAGCATGGTGTCCACATGGACCGCGCCAAGCGCCCTGAGCTGCTCAGTACGGCTTTCAAGAACAGCCCTTCCTTCGTTGAGCCACTCTTTATGTATGGTCTCCCATTCAGGGGAATTTGTGACCAGGTGGCCTGCGCGGTGCCATTTCTCCGTTACATGGAGCAGTATGATCCTGGCCCCGGAGACCTTGCTCAGGTAGGCCGCGTGCTTGAGCGACTTGTCCGAGAGTTCTGTTCCGTCTACAGGGCATACTACTGTTTTATATTCCATACGCACCTCATGTTAG
>JACPGA010000186.1:0-8402 GCA_016182705.1 Deltaproteobacteria bacterium | reverse complement strand
AGCGAGAGCCTTGCCGCCCTTGCCTACCCAGGTCTGGGTCCAGCGGCGCTGGGCTATTCTCATGACGACGAACACTACCGCTGCCAGGATCAAAAAGGCTATGAACCCGGAGGCGAAGGAGCCGGTGTACTGCTTGGACAGGCCCATCGCGTTGGGGATGAAAGCGCCGCCCAGGGCGCCTATCTCACCTATCATACTGCCGGCCACGGCCGTGGTCGTCGGCCAGCGAAGCGGCACGAGCTGGAACAAAGAGCCGTTGCCCATGCCGAGGAACGCGAAGCAGACCATGAACAGCCCGGTGGTTACCGTAAGAGAGGGCGCGCCGCTCAGCAGAAGCATAAGCACTATGACGCCTATGAAGACCAGCGTCAGGGAGTTGATGCCGCCCCATTTGTCAGATATCCACCCGCCGACTATCCTGATGGCGCTGCCCATGACGGCCGCGAGCATCGTCAGCTGTCCGGCCTGCACTTTCGTGACGCCGAACTGGTCATGGAAGAACGTGGGCAGGAAGTTTGCCAGCCCTATGAAGCCGCCGAAAGTGATGATGTAGATGGCGTTGAACATCCAGCCGTCCTTTTCAACAAGGCAGCTGACGAGTTCCTTCAGGGTGTGGTGCTCCCTGTCCGGGGGCTCTTTCGCGAAAATAAGCATTATGAGGAAAGGCAAAAGCATTGTCAAGGCCGCGAAGCCGTAAACCGTCTGCCAGCCGTACTTCATCGCCAGCGGGGGCGCGAAGAGAACCGCGAGCACTGTGCCGCTGTTGCCGGCTCCGGCTATGCCCATCGCAAGTCCCTTGTACTGAGGAGGGAACCAGCCTGAGCCGAGAGAGAGGGCGACGCCGAAAGACGCGCCGGCTATACCGAGCAGGATTCCCATCGCGAGAACATCGCTGTAGGTATTAACCGCGTAGTACCCGTACAGCATCGCTACCAGTATGCAGCCCATCTCGAAGAGGGCCGCGTTTTTTCTGCCTATGTATTGCGCTATGACTCCGAGAGGGAAACGCATCAGGGCGCCGGCCATGATGGGTATGGAGATCATGAAGCCCTTCTGGGCCGGTGAGAGATTGAAGGCCTCGCTGATGAACGGAGCCATGGCCCCGTTCAGAACCCAGATCGCGAAACAGAAATCGAAATACAGAAATGAAGCTATCAGCGTCGGCAGGTGGCCTGCCTTTGCGAATGCTTTCCAGTTTGCCATTTTTCTCTCCTTAGATTTTGACGTGACGCAGCTGCCCGGCTTGTAGAGGGAAAAAGGCATCACATAAAGAGAGTCGAATTTTTTTTGGGTGGATTATTGCTGGTACGCGAGTGCCCTGGTAATAGTCCGCACTAAACCAAAAAAAATGCGACTGTGCCTTTGGGTACTCATCGTTATATCCTGAGCGGTAGACATAGCGGTGAGGAAGTGAATTCCCATTCACTTCATCTTTTCTGATCTGATTGTTTTAATAATAAATATCAGTTCGCCGGAAGAAAGTCAAGCCAAATGTGAGGGGCGTCACATTGCGCACCGGCGGATTGTAGTTTAATAGCTCTAATGCTGGCTTAATCCTGCATGGGTATAATGGAACTGTAACAAGGCAGAAAAACAGCAGAAAAGGAGGGTTAAAATGAACAGGACAGCCGATGTGGTAGATTTGCTGGTAGCGGTTGGCAACATAGCTGTGGCAAGCCTCCTGATATTCATCGTGGGGCTGTAAAGCAAGCGCCAGCCGGTATCATGCCTGATCTCCCTTTATTGTGGAACTGGTATGATAATGGCATGGAAAGATAACGAAAAAATAAAGGGAGGAATAATATGAAAAAAGATATAATAGCAGAATTGTATTTTCCGCTTGCTTTCATAGTCGGCCAGCTTGTCATAGCGGTGATAGCGGCTGCGACAATATCGGCCTGACCGGGCGGAATCATATGCTGAAATATATAATCCAGGTCTGAAAGGGAGGGTGTTGAGCCCTCCCTTTTTTTATTCCAATCAAATTCCCCCCTTCTTGAAAGACCCCTAAATCCATCGGCCCCTGGGCGTAACAGTCCCTGTTTTTGTGTTACCTTTGCGTAACATATGGGTGAACGTCTTGTTTTTAAACAGATAAATCACTTCACAGTCATTCCTTGCTCCTGCTGGTGTAACTTTTTTGTAACACGCAGGTCATAACAGCACTTTCTGCAAAAAAATGAGCTGCCGTTCAAATAACCTTTGAAAACCGATGCTTTGGGACTCGATATCAACGGCATTATTTGCTCTGGTATGTATATTGCAATATTCATTAGCTTGAATCGAAATAGCGGCAATGGACGCGTAAGGCGACTGAGGAAAAGACTTGCTGGATGGTTTTTTTGCGTTGAGCGGCGGAAAAAGACCTTACCTGGCAAGTTCTTGAAGTCTCAGCCGGTTTACTCGTCAAGCCAGTTGCGCGCCCATTTATTGTGAGAGCCATCTCCATGGATCAGGAGAGGTTCGTCTGGACGGGAAGCTATTGCTATTGCGCTTTTCAGCGCTGCTCCAATGGCTTTTCGAAACGAGCTTATGCCGCGGCGTGTCTTATTTCGACCGGACTTGCTATAGCGGCAATGGCGTGTTCCAGTCAATCCTGAGTAGGGGATCAGGCTGCCCGATGTTTTTCGCTGGCGACTCTTTCTCAGGGGACCAGTCCAAAAGGGCAGGCCCAGGCACGGGGCAAGGCCGCCCCGCGGCCTCATAAGCCCGGGTGTTTTTGATACGGCCCCGCTATCGAGTGCGTCCTCACTGGAGCCCTGCGAGAGGAACGGATAGATCATCCATGGGCCGGGCCGGGCAGCATAACGCAAGTCTTTGGATGACGCTGGCCGGTTTGCTTGCCCTGTCCCTCTTTCAATCGAAGGTTCGCCAGTATGCTGACAAAGTCTATCCTTTTATCCAGCCATCATTGCGATTCTCGATATTCGCATGAGCCCTTATCATCCGGGGCGGTTCAGAAGCGGAGGCGGCCTTAATGAAAATCATGGTCTGCCATGATGGTTCGCAAAGGTCTCAGGCGGCGCTTGAAAGGACAACGGAGCTGTTCCGGTCCCAAGAGCCCAGAATAATACTCGTTACAGTCGTTGAAGAGCCGCTGGACGCTACAAGTCAGGACGAAGCGAGCTTCGAGAGCTGGCGTGCTTCCAGGGGCGAGAGCCTGAAACAGGCCGCTGACTGGGTGGTCGAGCACGGGCTTAACGTTGACGCCATACTCGCTGTGGGAGATCCCAGGAAGATGCTGATAGAGGCGACAGAGGCCAGGAACCCGGACATCCTTGTCGTTGCCGGAAGGGGCTCTGGGTTGTTTCAGGGCGTGGTCTCCGGAAGTGTAAGCGCCTTTCTTTTGCGTCACGCGGAATGCCCGGTGCTCATTATGCACTGATAGCGGCTCGGCCGCTTTTAAAGGCTGCTAAAAGTCCATGTCCTTGTTGTCATCGCCGCGCGCCGTTGCGGCGTAAAAGAAAAGTACGCCCACATTCCCCGTTCCCCGGCGCCTGGCATATGGAGCTTTTTGAGCAGCCTTGCAAGAACGGATTTTCAGCAACCTTTAGATTGTCTCGTACGTACTTTCCCCGGAGGTCTGAATGGCGCATAGGGAAAGGATGGGGTGGGCAGACCTGTTCAGGTTCGGCAGGCAGGACATCGCCGCGCTGCACAAGACATGGTTCGCTTATTTTCTCACCTTTGTAGTATGGTTCAACATGGCCCCCCTGGCGACTACTATCGTCGAGTCTTCAGGGCTTAGCGCGGCTCAACTGAAACTCCTGGCCCTCTGTAACGTCGCGCTTACTTCTCCGAGCCGGTTCGTAATAGGCATGCTGACGGACAGGTTCGGCCCCAGGAGGATCTTCAGCGGCATCATGGTGGCGATGTCGCTCCCCTGTTTCGTTTTCGCGTTTTCAGACAGCTATACACAGATGCTCGCTTCCAGGCTCATCCTCTCGATGGTCGGCACCGGTTTCGTGGTCGGCATGCATATGACCTCGCTGTGGTTCAAGCCCAGGGATATCGGCTTCGCGCAGGGAGTGGAAGCTGGCCTGGGTAACTGGGGCGCCTCGATCGCCGCGATCCTGCTGCCTGTGGCCGCACTTAACGTGTCCGGTTCCTGGAGATACGCGGCAGCCGCCAGCGGCCTGGTGATGCTCCTTTACGGGCTGTATTACCGGGCAGCCATTACCGACGGCCCTGCCTTCGCTGCTTGCCGCGCTCCGGTGAGGAACTCCGCGATAGAGGTCTGCACGTGGCGGGATATGATAAGCGCCATACTCTGGACCATACCAGTAACCGGAGTCCTCGGCGTCGTTGTGTGGAAGTTGAGCGCCTCTGGCTTCTTGAGCGCGGGAGCGGCTCTTGCGGCCTACGCCGTAATAGCCGCCGTGGTGTTCTTTCATGCGCTTCGTATTTTCAGGTTCAATTATCCATTATTAAAGAAAGGCGTGCCTGATGCCGATAGATACAGGTTCGCGGATGTCGGAGCCCTGTGCCTTTGCTACGGCGCTTCGTTCGGCGCCGAGCTTGGCGTGATATCCATGCTCCCTCAGTTCTTTGAGAAAAACTTCAGCCTTACCCCGCAGCTCGCGGGCCTCGTGGGGGCCTCGTTTGCCTTCATGAACTTTTTTTCAAGGGCATTCGGAGGCTATATATCCGAACGGTCCCCTTCGAAGAGGGGCGCGGTGCTTGTCTTTCTGGCGGGCATAGCGGTCTCGTTCGGTCTCATGGGCCTCATCGAGCCAAGCTGGCCTTTGTGGCTCGCTGTCGGTGTAACCATTTTATGCGCCCTGTTCGTAACAGGCGCGTGCGGCGCGACATACACTATTGTCCCTCTTGTGAAGCGGCGCATGACAGGGCATATAACAGGATACGTCGGCGCTTTCGGCGGTATTGGCGCTGTCCTGTATCTTACAGCGTACACATTTGTCAGCGACAGCCAGTTCTTTCACATAATGGGCGCCGGAGCGCTTTTTACATTTGTTTTCTGTGTTTTTTTCCTCAGGGAGCCTTCTGGAGCGTTTTCGCAGGAATATCAGATAACGGGCGGCGGCAAAGCCGTTTTGAAAGGGCGGACGCTGGCCCGTGGAAACTGGGGGCGCCAGTAAAGGCCATGCGGGAGAGTATGACGGGCCGCCGAAGGTATGAATCAGGTTTTTTTAAAAAATTACATCATATGATGGACACGAGGTTTTTTTTGTACTATAATTCCGCCATACTGAAAACTGAATACAGGTCCCGTAAAGTCACTCTGACTTTTTTGGAGAGCATAGCGAGAAATCGCTGGACAGGTCCGGATGAATCTGGTAATTTACGCGTGCTCAGCGGACAAACGATTCAAACCCCCAGGGGCATGAAAGCCTTGACCTCAAGCGAACGCGTATATCCTGAACACAGCCAGAACGACACCCGTTCGGAGGAATCTACACTGGTGAGTCGAAGGATCAGAAAAGGGCTCAGGCAGCTTTGCAAGAGCCTTTTGTGTATAACTGCCCTGAAATTGTGCCCCGCTTCCGGCCGCCTGCGCCAGGAAGCAAGGCCGGCAGCCCCCAGCGGGGCCGCGCCGTACGGCTTTGACACGCCCGCCGAGCAGAAAGCGCTTTCAAACGCCCTGACTCTTGTCGGTAGAGTCCTGGGCTCATTACCCACCAAAGAGAACCACGTCAACTCATTAAGCGCCATCGAGGTCTTCGTGTCCAATCTCCGTGAGGAGGTCCTTGAATTCGCCGCGAGGGATAAGGCAGCTAAAACGCCTTCGGTCCCGCGCTTCGGAAGAAGGGCCAAAATCTCAAGGAGCCCCGGGCTGGAGAACCTCAAGGTGACGCTTAATCTTGCCAGAGGCGATCTAGAATCATCTCTCGCCTTTTAATCTATTCAATCCATGGCCTTATAACGGCATCCTCCCACAATTACCGGGGTTGCGCTTGTATCGCCTCCCTCCTGAACGGGCGAAAGGCAGCCGGGCCGGAACGGGTCCATGGTGGATATAAAGGGTTCCAAAGAATTATCTATGAAAAAGCATAGATAATAAAAAGCGAGCAGCGGTAAAGGAGGTGTAGAGTATGGATTTAAGGAGTTGTAAGACAATCTTGGTGAAGGGACTGCAGCTCGGGTTCGCGCTGAGCCTCGTTGCCGGTATTGCGCCTATGAAGGCCATTGCCGAAGACGCGGCTGCTGTTGCGGCTCCCGCTGATGCGGCAGCTGTTGAAGCCCCGGCTGAAGTAGCGGCCCCGGCTGAGACTGGTGACGCAGCGATCGGCAAGATGTACTTTACGGGTGAGAAGAGGTTTGACAGCGGCGCTCTGTGATGGCTCCCATCTTCGGTGCTAAGAACGTGACCGATGAGGAAGTCTCCCACTTGAGGGCGTTTTTCGCCGAGCAGTCCAAGGGTGAGGTAGCATCCTCCCAGACCGGCACTTTCACCATCATCGGGTTGGGCGGCTTCGTAGGTATACTGATTGTCTTCAATATTATCTGGAGCGGCCGGTACAGGAACAGGAACAAAGGCACTGCCCATGATGCCCTTTGGAGAAACTACGGCGGAAAAGGAGGGAGGTAATTAGATGGCTACCTGGATTCAAGACGAAATAAACCCCGGTAAAAGGGGTTGGGAAGAATATTACAGGAACCGCTGGCAGTATGACAAAACCGTGAGGTCCACCCACGGCAACAACTGCACAGGCGGTTGTTCCTGGATGGTTTACGTAAAAGATGGCATTATTACCTGGGAACTGCAGGCTGTCGACTATCCGAAGCTGGATCAGTCGCTTCCGCCTTACGAGCCCAGAGGCTGCCAGAGGGGTATATCCGCCTCCTGGTACGTCTACAGCCCGCTGAGGATCAAGTACCCGTATTGCCGCGGCATACTCCTCGACTCCTGGAAAGAAGCCAGGGCCAAGCATTCCGACCCTGTCGACGCCTGGAGGTCCATTGTCGAGAACGCCGAGCTTCACAAGAAGATCAAGTGGTCGAGAGGAAAGGGCGGCTTCCGCAGGTTTGATTGGGACACCGCGGCTGAGATCATCACCGCAGCCCACATCTACACCATAAAGAAGTACGGTCCGGACAGGATCATCGCTTTCTCCCCGATCCCGGCCATGTCGCAGATCAGCTACGTGTCAGGCGCTCGTTACAACCAGCTCATCGGCGGCGTTCATCTGAGCTTCTATGACTACTACACCGACCTTCCGAACGCTGAGCCCGAAGTCTGGGGCGAGCAGACCGACTCCTGCGAGAGCGCGGACTGGTACAACACCGGCTACCTCGTAATCACCGGCGCGAACCCCAACATGACCAGGACCGCTGACTGCCACTTCGTCTCCGAGCTCAGGCACGGCGGCGCGAAGCTTGTTGTCTGCGCCCCTGACTATTCACAGGTCACGAAGTACGCCGACACCTGGGTACCCGTGAAGCCCGGTTCCGACTCAGCCTTCTGGATGGCCATCAACCATGTCATCCTCAAGGAGTACTATGTCGACAGGAAGGTGCAGTACTTCGATTCCTACGTGAAGCAGTTCACCGACCTCCCGATGCTCGTCAAGCTCGAAAAGGGCAAGGACGGCTGGGAGCAGGGCCGCTTCCTTACCGCGCATGACCTTGCCGAGTACGAGGGCGAGGACAACCCGGAATGGAAGCAGTGCATGTGGGACGAGACGACCGGCAAGGCTGTCGTAGTTAACGGCTCTGTCGGGTTCAGGTTCCCCAACAAGCACGAGAACCACGGCAAGTGGAACCTCATGCTCAAGGAAGCCAGAACGCAGAAGAACATCAACCCGTCGCTGTCCGTCCTTGACCACAAGGAAGACGCGATAGAGGTCAACTTCTACGAAGTCGACAAGCCTGAGAAGTACAAGAGGCAGGTGCCTGTCAGGTACGTGCAGACCAAGGAAGGCAAGGTCGCTGTAGCGACCGTATTCGACCTCAAGATCGCCCATTGCGGCGTCTCGAGGAAGGGCCTCACCGGCGACTACTGCAGGAACTACGACGACGACAGGGGCTTCAGCCCGGCATGGCAGGAGAAGTACACCGGCATCGGACGCGACACCATAATCCAGATCGCCAGGGAATTCGCCTCCAACGCTGAAGTGACCAAGGGCCGCTCCATGATCATCACCGGAGCGAGCTATAACCACTACTACCATTCCAACCTGCTGTACAGGACCGCGATGGATGCCCTTATCCTCTGCGGATCCGTAGGCAGGAACGGCGGCGGTCTGCAGCACTACGTCGGTCAGGAAAAGCTTGCCATGTTCGACTCATGGGGCCAGATTGCCCATTCGCTCGACTGGATCAGGCCTCCGAGACTCGCCAGCGGCCCGTGCTTCTGGTACTCCGTAACAGGCATGTACAAGTATGACGGCGCCATTGCCGACTACCACAACGTGCCTGACAAGAACAAGCTCGAGTTCCAG
>JACPGA010000185.1 GCA_016182705.1 Deltaproteobacteria bacterium | reverse complement strand
GTATCCGCGCAAAGACCTCGTCAAAAAGCCGTGTAACGCGGCTGACCGCCGCTCTTTGTAACAGGGCTCTACTCGCTTTCCACCTCCCCCATCCGCGACGGGCGCCCCTGAGGTCGCTTCGCTCCCAGCAGCCCCGGCGAGATTCGCCCTTCCTCCCTTAGGCTCGCTCCGCCCTGTTACGGGTATGTGTTAAAGACAAGACACAAAAGACAAATACTCCCCCTCCCTTTGTGGGAGAGGGGGAACAGTCTCTTCTTGTTTCTAAATCAAGCACGGTTTACCCGGCGAAGCGAAGCATAAGGTTTGGGGAGTGACGAGAGGCGGGGGCGGCAGGGATGCCTTTGATGGCGGGTTGAGGAAGGAAGCCGCTCCCGAAAAGCAGGGTTTGCCTTGCCAGGACGGCCTTGTTCAAGGTAAAATACATTTCTATGTCGAGCCCAACACCCCGGAAGATATGCCTTGTAAGCCTTGGCTGCCCCAAAAACCTCGTTGACTCCGAGCTGATGCTCGGCATCCTCAAAGAGGCGGGCGCTGAGCTTGTCGTAAAGGAAGAAGAGGCTGACGTCCTCATCGTGAACACCTGCGGCTTCATCGGGGATGCCAAGGAAGAGTCCATCGACGCCATACTCGCCCTGGCAGAGTTCAAGAAGACCGGCAGGTGCTCCCGGCTTATCGTCACAGGTTGCCTCTCCCAGCGCTACAAGGACGACCTCGCCAAAAGCATGCCCGAGGTCGACTGCTTCATCGGCACCGGCGAGTTTCACAGGATAGCCGAAGCCATAAAAGAGGACTTCAGGGAACGGGTGCTGGTCGGCCTGCCTACATTCATCCACGACTACACTACCCCAAGGATAATATCCACGCCCGGCTATTCCGCTTATGTCAAGGTGGCCGAAGGCTGCTCGAACCATTGCAGCTACTGCAGCATACCGTCGATAAGAGGCGAGTTCAGGAGCAGGTCAGAGGATTCAGTGGTAAAAGAGGCCGAGCAGCTTGCGGCCCAGGGCATAAAAGAGATTAACCTCATCGCTCAGGATACGACCTCTTTCGGCAAGGACAGGAACGCCTCCCTTGAGTCGCTCCTGAAGCGCCTTGTCAAGGTCAATGGCATTGAATGGATAAGGCTCCTTTACCTTTACCCCGGCAGGATAACCGACGGGCTCATATCGATAATGAAGGGCGAGGAGAAGGTCTTGAGCTACATAGACCTCCCTTTGCAGCACATAAGCCCCCCTGTCCTCAAGCCCGCCAGTCCTGAAGGCCATGAACAGGCAGTACACGAGGGCCGGGGTCGAAAAGCTCATCGAGAAGCTCAGGGGCGAGCTGGACGGCGTGACCCTGAGGACTTCGCTCATAGTCGGCTTCCCCGGAGAGAAGGCAAAAGACTTCGAAGAGCTGCTTTCTTTTGTCGAGTCGGCGAGGTTCGACCGCCTTGGCGTGTTCATGTATTCGCGCGAGGAGGGCACGCCCGCATACTCGATGAAGGGACAGGTGCCGAGAAAGACCAAGGCCGGACGCATGGACGCCCTCATGGCGGCCCAGCGGGAGATATCCCTTGAGAGCAACAGGGCCTTGATCGGAAAGCCTGTAAAGGTGCTCGTGGAGGGCAGGGTCGAATACGGTCTCAAGGGCAGGGCACAGTCTCAGGCGCCTGACGTAGACGGCGCGGTCTATGTAAAAGGCATGGACGCAGAGGCCGGAGATATCATCGAAGTTCTTGTCTCTGATGCCGGGGACTACGACCTTTATGCAGGTCGCTGAAAACTCAGAGCGAGCGCAAACCTTTTCACGCCTTTTCAATAATCCAATCCCATTTATTTGAAATCCATTTCCCATTCAAAGATGCTCGTTTCCGTCCGATTCCTCAGTCTTCTGGTATACTTATAAACAGAATTTCGACTTACGGGGGCAGAATGAAAAGGGCGTTATTCTTCTCACTTTTATTTATGCTTCCATCCTGGGCTTCGGCTGAAGACGCGCCACCAGAGGCGCAGGCCCGTGAGGTCGAAGCCATATCCTACAGGGTAAAGTCTTCGGCTACCGTGTTAGAGGCCCCTTCGGATACACTCAAGCTAAAAGAGATAGTCACCCGCCAAGGCAAAGGGCTCTGGGCAGTGCATGAGGCGGCCCCGGAAGAGGCCCCGCACGATTGCGGAGAAGTACAATGGCCGGACGCGGTGGATTATATTCAAGAGCGCTGAACCAAGAAATAAAAACACCACAGGAGGCTGTCTATGAAAAGGATGCTGGCAAGCGCTGTAGCGGTTCTGGCGTTGGGTTCGTTTTCTCTGGCTCTTGCACAGGACGGGGCAGCCGTTTATAAATCAAAATGCATGCCGTGCCACGGGCCTGAGGGCAAGGGTACGGCAATGGCTCCGGCTGTCGTTGGAAACCAGTTCATAAAGACCGCCAGTGACCAGGAATTGTCAGACGTCATACTCAAGGGCAGAGAGGGCGCCGCGAAGAAATACAAGCAGTACGCCATAGGCATGCCTGCCCAGAAGCTTTCTGACGGCGAGACCAAGGCGGTCATCGCGTACATGAAGGACCTTGCCAAATAAGTGAACGCGCCCGGCCAGAAAGATGGCCGGGTTTTTTTTGAGTTCCGCCATATGGCCCGTTGCCAGTTTATCCGCCGGAATAAAAAAGGCCAGCTCAAGAGCTGGCCTTTTCAGTTTATAAGAAGTGAAGTGTATCTTTATCGGCTCTGGCCGGATACTACCGGGCCGCCTATTGTCGTCCAGGCGATTATCCCGCCCTTCAGGTCGGTGAGGTTCTTGAATCCTTTTGCTGAAAGTATGTCGATGGCCGTGAGGCTCCTTTTCCCTGACCGGCAGTATATGATATGCTTGCCGTTTCCGGGGAGTTTGTCCACGCTACCGAGCGTATCGAGCGGCATGAGGATGCTGCCGGGTATGTGCGCCTCTTTGTGCTCCTGAGGAGTACGCACGTCTATGAGGACCACATTTTCCTTCGCGTCGATCATGGCCTTTAGTTCCTGCGCCGTTATCCTTTCAGCGCCGATGGAGTCGGTAGCGGCAGAAAAAAGGAAGAACGCGCATGACAAGGGGATGAAAACGTATTTTAAAATTATATTTTCCATGGATTTAT
>JACPGA010000197.1 GCA_016182705.1 Deltaproteobacteria bacterium | reverse complement strand
GCCTCAAAAAGCGAAAAGCCGGTCATGAGCAGGAAAACCGCGAAGCACGCGGAAGCGACACTGGCAAGGAGCCAGTCATAGGCGGCCCACATGAAAAAGTCCGTCCCGAAGAGCTTGACCTCAAAGAGCCTGTGTATATCGTAGAGCGGGAGAAACCTGCCCTTGTTGCTTATGTCCCCGCGTATGTAGTCGGCGGCCATGTCGATGAAGCTCGCGCTCTCGATGCTGTTGGAAAAATTTATTATCTGGTGGTCGTCAGTGAAGTGAAAGCCGGATGTAAGGGAGCCTGAAAGATAAAGCACGCCGAACCAGAATAAGAAAAAAAATGCGAACGCGGCAAACGCGCTTTTCCTGTTCATCGCCTGTCCTCAGGGCACGAAGAGTATGGCCGCCGCCAGCATCCCCAATGGAATGAGGTGCAGGACGAGCCTGTCAAGGGAGGTGCCGAGGTGCCATTTCAAATCAACCGGAGTTATCGTGTACACAAAAGCATATATGCCGAGCTGGCCGAGTATGAGGCTGTGGAGCACAAGGGTCTTCGCGCTTGTGAACCATCTCAAGCTCAACACGGCGGAGACCGCCCAGGCCCACCAGACAAGCCCCATCACCCCGGGCTTCAGGAACATGAACCCGGCCATGTACGGGATTATCTGGCCGAGCCTCACAAGGTTCGAGAAGAACACGCCAGGCCCCATGCTCTGGACGTACTCGCTGCCGAGACCAAGGACCGCCTTGTAGACCGACCACGGCAGGATGAACATCGCAAGCGGCACAAGGGCCAGGGCAAGCGTCTTGAAGTCCCTCCCCTTTCCCTGTTTCAAAAGGGCCGAGAGAACAAGGATGAGAAAGCCGAGAAGCGCGAATGTGAGCCCCTCGTTTTTTGTCCACGCGCCCATGGCGAGCATAAGGGAAGCTATGAACGCGAACGGTCCCCTTCCCTCAAGGGCGTAAAGCAGGATGAAAATCGCAGCGCCAAGGAAATAAGCGGACAGGGCGAGGTCAGCGTAACCTGTGAAATCCTTGCCAGTGTAAGCAGTGTCTATCTGGACCGGGAAACCAGCCCCATGGACAAGCACAAGCGGAGTCACGGAAAGGAGCGCCGTAAAAAGAAGACCAATAGTCCTGCTGCCGGTAAGCCTTCTCACGCCGTAATGGAGTATCGATAAAAGGGCCGCGAACTGCAGCGGATAGATGATCTTCCCGGCCTCTTCCTGGACGGAGCCTATGGCCGTGTATATCCAGGAGAGCGCCAGAGGCACGAGCAACGGGTAATCAGGGTGGTCCTGAACATAGGCCGGGTCAGTGAGAAAGGCCGCCTTGACCGACCCGTCGAGGAAAAAGGCCCTGGCCTTCACGAACCAGATGAACCACGCGTCCCAGCCGCTCAGCGGCATGGTGAGGCTGTAGGCAAACGAATACAATACCTGTGAAAGGATTACCGCGAAGAGGACTCTTCCTGCCCAGCCCATCTTCTGCCCGTCCGTCCTGAAGGCTGTTCTTTTAAACGCCTTGAGAAAGAGCATGGCGGCCCCGAGCGCGACCCACGGCCCTGAGATGAGAAGAGCGCTGAACGGGATAGAGGCAAGGGAATAAAAGAACATCTGGAGGCTTATTGCCCCGAGCCCGAGCATGAACGAAGCCCCGGCGTAAGACACCGGGCCAAAAGAGGCTTCAACCCTCCTGTCGGATATCTTCAGGACGATATGGCCAGCGAGGAAAAAAAGGAGCGCGCCGGGGATTATCTTCAGAAGCATCACCTTGCGCCCCCCGCGACCCTGTAAACCGATTGTCTTCCCCTGGCATCGGCCTGGCTGTAGAGCTCTTGCATACCGGACAGCAGGGCGAGGTCGTTTTCAATCGGCTGGGCTTTGTCAGGCCAGATGAACATGGCGTAATCCCCGGGCCTCATCGACCTGTAGTCGAAATCGTCACCCGGGCTTATGACCTTCATCTCCCTCTGGTAGAGCTGGTATCTGAGCCGTCCGGCGTAAAAGCCGCCCTGCGCGCTGTCCCAGGGATACGGGTCGAAAAAAAAGACCTTTGAGCCGGGCGGGATAAGACTTTCCGCTTTCAGGGCGAGCCTGTCTATGGGCCTGGAAGTCACAGCGTCTTTTTCAGCGGCGTTGAACATGACTGTGGGAAGAAAATTGAGCGAGACCCATTCGGCCTTGAAAACGCCAAAAGAGGCCGCAAGCCAGATGGGCAGAAGGATTAGAAGGACACTTGACCTGTTCTTGATTGACTTCATCTATACGGCTAACCGACCGTGTTGTATTCCCTGACCCTGAATTTGACCCCGATATCATCTTCGGCGACCTTCCTCGTCGCCTCGATATCGAGCCCCGGGACAGCGACAGCCGAAGCTATGACCTTGGGGATGAACTTCTTTGCCTGCCTGAGGAAGTAGAGTATCGCCGGGTAGGCGTCGTCGCCGAACGGGGTCTTGATGAGCTTCTGGTATGTGGCCGAATCAGGGGCGTTAAGGCTGACTGAGATGGTATCGACAAACATCAGCTCAGGCAGCACATTCCTGCCGTGGACAAGGTTCGCCAGGCCATCGGTATCAATCCTTATCATGCAGCCCCTGCGCTTCAAATGCATGCCGACCTGCTTTACCACGTCAAGCCGTATGAGCGGCTCTCCAAAGCCGCAGAAAACGATCTCATCGTACTTCGTTTCCGGGTCCGGGCCTATGGCGGCTATGATGTCGGCGAAGGCTGGCTCCTGCCTTAGGCGAAGGTAATGGCCCTTCACGGTATAGGAGGAGAACTTCGCGCAAAAAGAGCAGTGGTTCGAGCACCTGTTTGTTATGTTGAGGTAAAGCGATTTTCTTATGGGGTAGGCTATCTGCGCCTTGTCATCAGAGTTGCGCAGGCCAAAGAGCTCTTCGGCGTTGAGGGTCGTTATCCTGCCGACGTCTTCCAAGGTGAGGCCTTTTATCTTTGCTATCTCTTTGGCCGTCTCGACCACGAACGAAGGCTCGTTCCTGGAGCCCCTGTGGGCGGCCGGGGCCAGGTACGGGCAATCGGTCTCTATGAGCGTCTTTTCTATGGGGACGTATTTTACGACCTCTTTAATGGCGTCGGCCTTGGGGAATGTGACTACCCCGGTGAATGAAAGATAAAAGCCCATGTCAAGGGCCTGTTTCGCCATTTCCTTTGTCCCTGAAAAACAGTGAAAAACGCCGCCGACGTCGGCAGCGCCTTCTGCCTTCAATATTTCCATCGTGTCTTTGTCAGCTTCCCGTGAATGGACGATAAGGGGCAAATTTAATTCTCTGGCAAGCTCTATCTGACGGGCGAAGACCTTTTTCTGGGCTTCCCTCGGCGAGTGGTCGTAATGGTAATCGAGGCCGGTCTCGCCTATGGCTACGAGCCTTCCTTTTCCGTCAGTGCCTTTCTCATTCGCGAGCTTTTTTATCTCGTCCCAGGGGCCGGATTCTACCGCGTCTTTTGCCTCATGCGGGTGCACGCCGAGCGCGAGCCAGAGGGAGTCGTATTTTTTCAGGACTTCGAGCACAGGGACAAAGCCGTTTTCCTTTTTCCAGCAGCCGACCGTGATTATCGACTTGAGGCCCGCGTCGATTGCCCTCGCCATGACGGCGTCAAGGTCTTCGGAAAACCTCTTGTCGTCCAGGTGTGCGTGGGTGTCCATGAAGAGCGCTTTTTCCATTATGTCCTTCCGAAATAAAAAAGGGGACTGCTCAAGAGCAGCCCTGATTTTATATTTTTTTAACAGAGCTGAAAAACCAAGGGTCATTGCGAGAAGCTTTAGCGACGAAGCAATGACGGCCTTACTGGAGCCTCGGGTAAAGCGGGGGCATCTTTTTGACCTTCGACCCTGAAAGCGTATTGCCCCAGACGGTCGCGGCCTCGAAACCCGCTTCCCCTATATTTTTCTCAAGCCCGAGGCTTTCCCAAATCTTCTGCGCCGAAGAGGG
>JACPGA010000196.1:1294-2709 GCA_016182705.1 Deltaproteobacteria bacterium | reverse complement strand
GACAGGCCCCACGGCCGGTTCCTGGCACTCGAACAAGTTCATGAACCCGGCCAAAGACGGCGCAGTGCTGCCCATACTCCACTTGAACGGCTTCAAGATAGCCTCGCCCACGGTCTACGGCACGATGTCTGATGAGGAGCTTACCGCCCTTTTCACCGGGTTCGGCTATTCGGTCGGCATAGTGAACGCCGGGCCGGATGTGCACGATGAATTCGACGCCAGCCTCGAAGCCGCGTATAAGCAGATAAAAGAGCTTCAGACAGTCTGGCGGAGCGGGAAGACTACCGAGAGGCCGAAGTGGCCCATGCTGATACTCAGGACGCCGAAGGGATGGACCGGCCCAAAGACCCTCGACGGCAAGATGATAGAGGGCTCTTTCAGGTCGCATCAGGTACCTGGCAAGGACCTGAAGACAAACCCCGGCCACCTGAAAGCCGTAGAGCAGTGGCTGAGGTCTTACAGGCCCTGGGAGCTTTTCGACAAGGACGGCCATATAGCTGAAGACATACTCTCTCAGTGCCCGCAGGGCGATGAGAGAATGTCCATGAACCGGCACAGCTTTGGCGGCGATGTGAGAAAGGCGTTGAAGCTTCCGCCGCTGGACGAGCACTGGGTAAAGGTGAAGGCAAGGGGCGCGACCGAAGAGAGCGCGATGGAAGTCCTTGGCGACTATTTAAAAGAGGTCGTAAAGAGCAACTCCGCTGAAAACAACTTCAGGATAGTGTGCCCTGACGAGCTGGAATCGAACAAGTTAGGGGCTGTCCTTGACATTACGAACCGCCAGTACCTCTGGCCGATACCGCCGGGGTCAGAGAAGATAGGCCCGGAAGGCAGGGTACTGGAAATATTGAGCGAGCACAACTGCCAGGGCTGGCTTCAGGGTTATCTCCTTACGGGAAGGCACGGCATATTCCCCTGCTACGAGGCGTTCCTCCAGATAGTCGACGGTATGATAAACCAGTACTCCAAGTTCCTGAAATCTTCCCTTGAGGTCGACTGGCGAAAACCCATCTCTTCCATGAACTTCATCCTCACCTCGGAAGCGTGGAGGCAGGACCAGAACGGGTATTCGCACCAGGGGCCTGGTTTCATAAACAACATGCTCACGAAAAAAGGGCACATCTACCGCATCTACCTGCCGCCGGACGCCAATACGCTGCTTTGCACGATGTACAACTGCCTCGCCTCGACCGACCGCATAAACCTCGTCATCGCGAGCAAGCAGCCTATGGTTCAGTGGCTCACCATGGCCGAAGCCATGGAAAACTGCCGGGCTGGCATAGCCATCTGGCAGTGGGCCTCGACCAACGGCGGAGAGGACCCGGAGCTGGTGCTTGCCGCAAGCGGCAACAATCTTACGCTCGAGGCGATGGCCGCTGCCCAGATCCTGCGCGAGGAGGCCCCTGGCTGGCGGA
>JACPGA010000196.1:0-1276 GCA_016182705.1 Deltaproteobacteria bacterium | reverse complement strand
GCTGGCGGATACGGGTGGTAAAAGTCATCGACATACTTGTTTTAGGGATACCGCAGAAATACCCTGGAGGCCTCGACGAAGCGCGCTTCCAGCGCATATTCCCGATGGACTGCCCTGTCATATTCAACTTCCACGGGTACACGGCCGCGATAAAGCAGTTAGTATGGGAAAGGCCCGGCAACGACAGGTTCAGCATAAACGGCTACAGGGAAGAAGGGACGACGACTACCCCGTTTGACATGCACGTCAGGAACAAAACGAGCAGGTATCACCTCGTCATGTACGCCGCCGAAAAAATAGCCATGCACACCCCGTCAAAGGCCGTTGAAGCGGAAAAGCTCGTAATGAAGTACTCCAGAAAACTGCTTGACCACAGGGCCTATATAGACCAGTACGGGGTTGACCCGGCCGAGATAACCGACTGGGAATGGCGGCACGAAGGCGGCAGGAGATAGAGGCTTTCCGCGGTTTGACTTATCCATATCCGGGTATAGAATTAATCTGAACCCAGGGCAAGGGGCATGCCTGCCCCTTGCCTTTAAAAACACAAACTTATAAAGACGCAGCGCGCCGCTTAAACCGGGAATCCCGTCCAGGATGAAAACAGGTCCCAGCTACCTTGGAGACGGCAGGTGCGAATTTCTCGTATGGGCTCCAAAGACAAAGGAGATGGGCCTCAAAGTCTCCTCGCCTGAGGACGGGCCGTGGAGACTTGCGCCCATGGAGCCGCTTGATTCCGGGTACTGGCGCGCCTCTATCGAAGGTGTCTGGCCCGGAGCCCGTTACCTTTATGTGCTGGACGGACGAGAGCGGCCTGACCCGGCCTCGCACTTCCAGCCGCACGGCGTTGACGGACCTTCAGAGGTCGTTGACCACGCCTCGTTCAAATGGACTGACAGCGGCTGGGAGAACCTGCATCCGGCCAGCATGGTCATATACGAGCTGCACACGGGCGTTTTCACGCCGGAAGGCCGCCTCGATTCAATAATAAGCAGGCTGGACGATTTAAAAGACCTCGGCATAAACACCGTCGAGCTCATGCCAATAGCCCAGTTTCCCGGAGAAAGGAACTGGGGCTATGACGGCGTTTTCCCGTTTGCCGTCCAGAACACCTATGGCGGGCCCGAAGCGCTGAAAAAGCTCGTGAACGAGTGCCACGACAGAGGCATGGCGGTTATCCTCGACGTCGTCTACAACCATTTCGGCCCGGAGGGAAGTCCAACCCCGGAATTCGGGCCGTACCTCACCGACATTTACAGAACGCCCTGGGGCATGG